>JBOHYV010000065.1:0-9437 GCA_050738135.1 Rhodanobacteraceae bacterium
GTCGCGCGGCAGCCGCAGGGTGAGCGCGGTGATGAGCCAGCGATCCGGATTGCGTTTGAAGATGGAATCGCGGTAGCCGAACTCGCAACCGGCATTGTCGAAGCGGACCGGGCGCCGCCCCTGCAGGTCGATCGCTTCGACCATCTCGACGAATTGACCGATCTCGACGCCGTATGCCCCGATATTCTGCATGGGCGCAGCGCCCACGCTGCCGGGAATCAGGATCAGGTTTTCCAGTCCGGCGTAGCCGTGTGCCAGCGTCCAGCGCACGCAATCGTCCCAGTGTTCGCCAGCGGCAATGCGGACGCGTGCAGCGGTGCCGTCGTCGCCCAGTACTTCGACGCCGTGGGTCTTCATCGTCACGACCGCGCCGTCGTGGTCGCCGACGAACAGCACGTTCGAGCCTTCACCGAGCAGCAGCGGCGACTTGTCGCGCAGCGCAGGGTGCTCCAGTAGTGCGGGGATCGCCGCGGCGTCATGAACCTCGGCCAGCCATGCCGCACGCGCGTCGACCCTGAGCGTATTGCGCTCCCGAAGCGGAGCGTTTCCGGTCAGCGTGAAACCGGCAGCCTCGGCGGCAGGCTCATTCGGCATGGTTGTCACCGGATTGTCGCCGGATTTCTTCCACGCACTCGGTCAGCAGCCATGGCCCGCGATAAACCAGCCCGGAATAAATCTGCACGAGCCGGGCGCCTGCGCTGATCTTGTCGGCGGCGTCACTGCCGGTCAGCACGCCGCCCACGCCGACGCACGGCACGCGGTCGCCGAGGCGCTCCACCATGCCGCGCAGCACCGCGGTGGATTTCCCGAACAGCGGCTTCCCGGAAAGGCCGCCCGCTTCGCCCGCGTAAACCTCGCCATCGACATCGGTGTGGTCGGTGGTGGTGTTGGTGCAGATCAGACCGTCGATACCGGAACCCTCCAGTACGATCGCCATCGCGTCCATTTGCGCCGCATCGAGATCCGGCGCGATCTTGAGCAGGACCGGTTTGCGCGCGCCATGTCGGGTGGTCAAGTTTTCGCGCGCGTCCACCAGGGAGGCAACCAGCCGTTGCAACGACTCGCCTTGCTGCAGGTCGCGCAGCCCCGGCGTGTTGGGCGAGGACACATTGACGGTGATGTAGCTCGCCAGCGGGTACACGCGTTCGAGGCAGGTGAGGTAATCGTCGACGGCACGCGCGTTGGGCGTGTCCTTGTTCTTGCCGATGTTGATGCCCAGCACGCCATGCCATGTTGCGTTCTCGACATTGCGCACCAGCGCGTCCACGCCGCCGTTGTTGAAGCCCATCCGGTTGATCACGGCTTCGTGCGCCGGCAGGCGGAACAGGCGCGGCTTCGGATTGCCTTCTTGCGGGCGTGGCGTAACCGTGCCGATCTCGATGAAGCCGAAGCCCAGCGCCCCCAGTGTGTCCAGATATTCGCCGTTCTTGTCCAGGCCGGCGGCGAGCCCGACCGGGTTCGGAAAGTCGATGCCGAATGCCCGCACCGGGAGGCCGGACGGCGGCGGATGCGCCACCCAGCGCGTCAGTCCGCTGCGTCGTGCAATGTCCAGCGCATGCAACGTCACGCGGTGCGCGGTTTCGGCTTCCAGGGAAAACAGCAGCGGGCGCAGTGTCGCATACATCCGTTCAACCGAGCCCGTGCAGCGCCAGCGCGCCCAGCATCATCAGGGCAAATAGGCCAAGCAAGGCGAGACCGACTCCGATCTGGATCCAGCCCAGGATCAGTCCGGCCAGCGCCATGCCGTCGCCCTCGACGCTGCCCGGCGGCGCGCGCCGGATGTCCGAACGCGCGGAATGTCCGCAGATCACCGCCACCAGGGCGCCGATGCCTGGCAGGCAGACATAGCCAAGAACCCCGAATACCAGGCTGGCCACGGCGAGGGAACTGGTGCGCCGATACACGGTATCCATGAGCGGTGTCCTGCCGAATTCGCATTATGGTCGCACAGTCGCCGCAGCCGTGCGGCGGAGGTCAGAAGCGCAGCGCCTGTCCGCCGTCCACCGCCGTGATCTGCCCGGTGATCCATCCTGCCAACGGCGATGCAAGAAACAGCGCGAGGCTGGCGACCTCGTCGGGTGTTCCGAAGCGGCCGAAGGGAATGGTGGCCAGCACCTTTGCGTATTGTTCCGGTTTGTCGTGCTTGACGCGTTCCCACACGCCGCCGGCAAACTCGATGGAGCCCGGTGCGATCGCGTTGACCCGGATCCCGTGTTCCGCCAGCCCCAGCGCCTGGGTGCGCGTGTAGTGGTTCATGGCTGCCTTCATCGCGGCATACGGCGGTCCCATGGTGCGCGGGCGGAACGACCCGATCGAGCTGGTGTGCAGGATGCAGGCCCGCCGTGACTGCTTCAGATGGGGCAGCGCGAAACGCGAGGCGCGCACCGCAGCCATCAGATCCACATTGAAGTCGACCAGCCAGGATTCATCGTCATCACGAAAACCGTAGCCCGTCGCGTTGTTGACCAGCACGTCGATGCCGCCCATGGCTTTGGCCGCATCGGCTATCCAGCATTCGATCTGGTCGGCCTGTGACAAATCACATCGGTGCGGGTGCAGCTTGTCGACGCGATCGGCGCCATCCCGGGTCAATGCGTCCAGTCCATCCTGTCCGCGTGCGCATACCGAAACCTGTGCGCCGGCTTCCAGGAATCCGAGCGCGATGGCGCGCCCGATGCCGCGGCTGCCGCCGGCGATCGCGACACGGTAACTTGTGAAGTCGAAGGGTGTGTTCATGGATGGTCTCGCTGGCGTTCGCCGTATCGCGATTATCCCTTTGTCGTCATTCCGTGGCGAAGCCACGATCCGGAATCCAGCGCTGTTGCTCTGGTGAAGACAAAGGCACTGGATTCCGGGTTCCGCTCGCAAACAGCCGCGAGCGGCCCCGGAATGACGAAAACATGTTGTTACGCTTGTCCCGCGTTCCGGGTTCCGGGTTCCGGGTTCCGGGTTCCGGGTTCCGGGTTCCGGGTTCCGCTCGCAAACAGCCGCGAGCGGCCCCGGAATGACGAAAACATGTTGTTACGCTTGTCCCGGGTTCCGAGTTCCGGGTTCCGAGTCCCGAGTCCCGGGTTCCGCTCGCAAACAGCCGCGAGCGGCCCCGGAATGACGAAAACATGTTGTTACGCTTGTCCCGGGTCCCGGGTCCCGGGTTCCGGGTTCCGAGTCCCGAGTTCCGGGTCCCGGGTCCCGAGTCCCGAGTCCCGGGTTCCGCTCGCAAACGGCCGCGAGCGGCCCCGGAATGACGAAAACATGTTGTTACGCTTGTCCCGGGTTCCGAGTTCCGGGTTCCGGGTTCCGGGTTCCGGGTTCCGGGTTCCGGGTTCCGGGTTCCGGGTTCCGGGTTCCGGGTTCCGAGTCCCGAGTCCCGAGTCCCGAGTCCCAAGTCCCGGGTCCCGAGTCCCGAGTCCCGAGTCCCGAGTCCCGTCAAAGATCGAACTTGATGCCCTGTGCCAACGGCAACGCATCCGACCAGTTGATGGTGTTGGTCTGGCGGCGCATGTAGGCCTTCCACGCATCGGACCCGGATTCGCGACCGCCGCCGGTTTCCTTCTCGCCGCCGAATGCGCCGCCGATCTCGGCGCCCGAGGTGCCGAGGTTGACGTTGGAAATGCCGCAGTCGCTGCCCGATGACGACAGGTACTGTTCGGCGGACTTGAGGTTCTGGGTGAAGATCGCCGACGACAGCCCTTGTGGCACGTCGTTCTGCATCGCGATCGCTTCGTCCAGGCTCTTGAACGGCATCACGTACAGGATCGGCGCGAAGGTTTCCGTCTGCACGATTTCATCGGAATTCCTGATGCCGGCGATGATGGTTGGCTCGACGAAATTGCCCTGTCCGTTCACCACCGAACCGCCACTGACGATGCGTGCGCCGCCTGCTTTTGCGGTCTTCACCGCCGCGGCGAATTGCTCGACCGCGGCCTTGCTGTTGAGCGGGCCCATCAGCGTTTCCGGTCGGGTCGGATCGCCGATCTTTCTTTCCACCTGCTGGTAGGCGTGGCGCAGCTTGCCCAGCACGTCGTCGATGATCGACTCGTGCACGAACAACCGCCGGGTGCTGGTGCAACGCTGGCCGGCGGTGCCGACCGCGCCGAACACGATCGCCGGAATCGCCAATGACAGATCGGCCGAACGGTCGAGGATGATCGCGTTGTTGCCGCCCAGTTCCAGCAGCGAGCGACCCATGCGTGCGGCCACGCGCTCACCGATGCTGCGGCCTACCCTGGTCGAACCGGTGAAGCTGATCAGCGGAATGCGCTTGTCGTCCACGAATTTCTGCGCGAGTTCGTTGCCGGCGTCGTTGATGAGGAAGAAAATCTCCGGAAAACCGCCGGCCTTCAGTGCATCGTTGCAGATGCGTATGGTCGCGATCGCCGACAGCGGCACCTTGGGCGATGGCTTCCAGATGCACACGTTGCCGCACACGGCGGCAACGAACGCGTTCCAGCTCCACACCGCGACCGGGAAATTGAATGCGCTGATGATGCCGACCAGCCCCAGCGGATGCCATTGTTCATACATCCGGTGGCCGGGCCGCTCGGAGTGCATGGTCAGGCCGTACAGCATGCGGGCCTGCCCGACCGCGAAATCCGCGATGTCGATCATTTCCTGCACTTCGCCGTCGCCCTCCGGCTTGATCTTGCCCATCTCCAGCGCCACCAGCGAACCCAGCGCGTCCTTGTGTTCGCGCAGCGCGCGCGCGCACAGCCGCACCGCCTCGCCGCGCCGCGGGGCCGGAACGTTGCGCCATTGATCGAAGGTTTTCTTCGCGTTGTGCACGACGGTCTCGTAATCCGGGTTGCTGGTCGCGTACACCTTCGCCAGCGGCTCATTGGTGGCCGGATTGAAAGGTTCCAGCACGCCGGCATCAGTGGTTTTCGACCACCCGCCGTTGCCGAGGAAGGTACCGGAATGAGTGTCGGCGAAGCCGAGCGCGGAAAGGATGGGGTGGGGCATGGATACTCCCGGCGTGGCAGCCAATGTGTTCGGGTTGACCACGAATTATAACAGTTGCGCACAACGGTTCCCGCCGCGGCCCGGGGTGCCGACGTCTTCCGGGTGCTTTCTCCGATGACGTTTCGTGCTCATCGGATTGTGCTTCGCGGGGTTGTGCGCGGCGGTCGTGGGCGGTTGCGCTGTGGCCGGTCGAGTCGATCTATACTGGGTGATCTTGCCGACCGGCATGAGGGAGGTCCAGTGAGAACGGGAAGTTCCGCTGACGGCACACGTGCCGGGTCCGTGCGCGAGTTCGCTATCCGGGCTTGCGTGTTGTGGGTTGCCATAGCCTGGACCGGTTTTGCGTCGGCGCAGGGGGCATTGCAGGAAGATCTGGGCAAGCTTTCGCTCCAGGATCTCGGCAAGATCGTGGTCACCTCGGTGGCGAAGAACCCCGAGCCGCTGGCCGACGCGCCCGCGTCGGTGTACGTCATCACGCACGAGGAAATCATGCGCTCGGGCGCCACCACGCTGCCGGAGATCCTGCGGCTGGCGCCGAACCTGGGCGTGTTCCAGCTCAGCTCGAGCAATTACATCGTCACCTCGCGCGGCCTCAGCGGCAACCAGAGCGCCCAGAATTTCCCGAACAAGTTGCTGGTGCTGATCGACGGACGCAGCGTCTACTCGCCGCTGTTCTCTGGCATCTACTGGGACCAGCAGTACGTGCTGCCGGAGAACATCGACCGCATCGAAGTGATCAATGGCCCGGCCGGAACCCTGTGGGGCGCCAACGCGGTCAACGGCGTCATCAACATCATCACCCGCAGGGCCTCCGAGACGCAGGGTGGCGTGCTGGAATTCGGCTACGGCAACCACGAGAGCAGCGCCTCGATCCAGTACGGCGGCAAGCTCGGCAAGAACGCCTGGTATCGCGTCTATGCGCACGATTTCTACCAGCGTTCCTTCGACAACAGCACCGGCCAGAACGCGCAGGATCGCTGGAGCGCCCCGCAGGCGGGTTTCCGCGTGGATTGGGATGTCGACAGCGCCGACAGCATGATGCTGGAGGGCAACATCCTGCATAGTCGCGAGGGCCAACCCAACGCCCCGGACGTTCTCAGTTCGGGCGGCAACTTGCTGGCGCGCTGGCGGCACGCCTCGGCGAACGGTTCGAACTTCCAGTTGCAGACGTATTTCGACGACGGTCATTCCGGAGCTACCCTGACCGCCGGCGGAGGATCGCTGAGCACCTGGGACATCGAGGCGCAGCAGGATTTCACGATTGGCGACCGACACCACGTTACGTGGGGCGCCGGGGGCCGCATCTACCGCTATCGGCTGCGCCCCAGCATCCGCAGCGATGGTTCGCTGTTGTGGAATCCGGCGAGCGACACCCAGAACCTCGCCAACGTCTTCGTGCAGGACCAGATCGCCCTCGGCGCCAGCACGCAGGCAACCGTTGGTTTGAAGGCCGAACACGATCCCTATTCGGGATGGTCGTGGATGCCGAGCGCGAAGCTTGCCTGGAAGGCCAGCGCCGGCACGCTGCTGTGGGCGTCCGCGGCGCGCTCGGTCCGAACTCCGACCGTGTTCGACACCAGCGTGATGGAGGTCGTCAACATGCCCACGGGGCCGGTCGACTTCCTCAACGGCAATCCGGATTACCGCACCGAGAAACTCACGGCCTACGAGGCCGGCGTGCGCACGCAGTGGACCAGCCGGTTCACGCTGTCGCTGTCGCTGTATTACAACATCTATGACGATTTGCGTTCGATCGAGGTGTCGCCGACGTTCCTGCCGCTGCTGTGGGGCAACGGCATGCGCGGCCACACCTACGGCGCCGATCTCTGGGGCGGCTGGTCAGTCACCCACTGGTGGAAGCTGGGCGCCGGGGTTTCCGAAGAGCGCGAATACTTCCGCTATAAACCCGAATCCGCCGGGCTCCTCGGTACGGCGGTTGCCGGCGACGATCCCGACCATCGAGCGTTTCTGCGCTCGTCGATGAACCTCGGTTCCCGCTGGACTCTGGAGGCCGACCTGCGCCAGATCGGCGCGTTGCCGGACCCGCAGCTGCCCGGCTATACCGAACTCGACGCGCGGCTTGGCTGGAACCCGAACGACAAGCTGGAGATTTCGCTCTCCGGCATGAATCTGTTGCACCCATGGCACCTGGAATACCCGGATGGCGACCGTATCGGCCGCACGGTATTCCTCGATGCCCGGCTGAAATTCTGACGGCCTCCGACTTGTCTGCCGTGCCGACAATGTTGCCGTCGATCCGCCGCCGCATGTTCTGGATGCGCAGTGCCGAGCTTCGCCGAACATACGCGGGCGTGGCTGCACGGCAACGCGGGCGCATGGCAAAATGCGCGCTGGCTGCAGCCTTGATGCTGGCGTGCGCGAAGCTGTTCGCGCAGCCGTCGCAGCCGGACGTTTCGCTGGAATATGCGGTGAAGGCTACGTACCTCTACAAGTTGGCCCCATTCGTGAACTGGCCGCCCGGTACGTTCGAGTCTCCCTCCGCGCCGTTCGAGATCTGTGTGCTCGGGCCCGATCCCTTTCACGATTTTCTCGAAAGGTCGGTCGCCGGCCGCTGGCTGGGTACACATCCCTTGAAGATCCGCCGATTGAGTACGGCCAAGCCCGGCGACGATTGCCAGATCGTGTTCATCGGCTCCATGCGCGCGAACAAGCTTCGTGAGGCGTTGCAAGATTTCACTGGCAAGCCGGTATTGACCGTGACCGATTCAGCGGACCCCGGCAGCTCCGGCAGCATCGTGCAGTTCGTGATGGACGACGGGCACGTGCGATTCGAAATCGACAATGACGCCGCACTGCACAATCACCTCACCATCAGTTCCAAGCTGCTCGATCTCGCGCTGGCGGTGAAAGGTGCCCAGTGACATGGACAAGTCGCGGCGTGTACGAGCCATTCCCATGCGGCCGGCGGCGATCGTCGTCGCGGCGGGCGTGCTTTTGCTCGTGGGCGTGATCGCGATGGTGTACCAGTTCCAGTCGGTGCACGCGGAGCGGCGGCGCCAGCTCATCTCGCAGGCCAATACGCTTGCCGCCAGCGTCACCGCGGCGATTGCCTTCAACGACCATGCCGCGGCGCAGGAATACGTGCAAGCACTGATGCTCGATCCGCGGGTCGATGCGGTGGCCGTCTACAACGAGCGCGGCGATTTGGTGGCTGGCGCGAACATGCCGGGCAGCGCGCCGATCCCGGCTTCGCCTGCGGGGCGGGGGAAGCGATCGAACGCCGGACATGGCTTGATTCTGGTGGGCGTTCCGGCTCGCCAGGGAAAGACCACGATCGGCAGCGTCGTGCTGCGCGGAACGGGCACGCCGTGGACGATGCAACTGGCGCGCATCAGCGGCGTGGCCCTGCTGACGGTGATGGCGGTGCTGATGCTGACCATGATCGCGCTGGCGCAGCGGGTGCTCGGCCGCGCCAACGCTGATCTCCAGCGGCGCGCCGAGCAATTGGCCACGGCCAATTCTCGCCTCACGGCGGAAATGGAGCAGCGCTCGCGGGCCGAGGAAGCCTTGCGCCAGAGCCAGAAGATGGAAGCGGTGGGACAACTGTCCGGCGGCATCGCGCACGATTTCAACAACGTGTTGATGATCGTCAAATCAGCATTGATGCTGCTGGAAAAGCGTCTTGTCCAGAGCGTGTCGGTCGCCGAATCCTTCGCCGAGGCGGCGCGAGAGCGAACCGCGGCGGGCACGCGGCAGACTGTCGCGGAGCCGCTGCGGGTGCTGGAGGACGGGTTGGCCATGGTCGAGGAGGGGCGCTCGCGGCGGCAACAGATCAGTCATTACCTTGAAACCGCCAACGAGGGCATCGACAAGGCTGCGGACCTGACCAACCGGCTGCTGGCGTTCGCGCGCAGGCAGCCTCTGTCGCCCGAGTCGGTGCAACTGGATGCGCTGATACGTGGCGTCGAGTCACTGCTCGAACATTCGGTGGGCGCGAATATTTCGCTGCGCTACCGGTTGAATTCGCATTGGCACGTTTTATGCGACGCCAATCAGATGGAGAATGCGGTCCTCAATCTGGTCATCAACGCGCGCGACGCGATGCCCGCCGGCGGTGCGATCACCGTCAGCACCGCCGACGTCCACGTCGAGGCGGATGAAGATTCGGGCCGGACGGCGGGCGATCACGTGCAGCTGCGCGTCACGGATACCGGTACCGGGATGAGCGAAGAAGTGCGCAGCAGGGCGCTGGATCCGTTCTTCACGACCAAACCGGTCGGCAAGGGCACCGGGCTGGGGTTGAGCACCATCCTCGGCTACGTGCTGCAATCGAACGGGCGGCTCAGCATCGACAGCGAGCCCGGCATGGGCACGTCCATCGAAATCGTGTTGCCGCGCGAAGTCAAACCGGTTTCCATTGAGGTCGCATGATGGCTGCCACCAATCGCGAACCGACGTACATCCTGCTGGTGGAAGACGAAGAATTCCTGCGTGAAGTCGCCACGGAAAGCCTGCAG
>JBOHYV010000066.1:0-9370 GCA_050738135.1 Rhodanobacteraceae bacterium
GGATTTTGTCGAGCGCACGCATGCGACGCATGCGGTCGCCGCGTTCGACATCGCGCTTACTAGTTCCTTCCGCAACGCGATCTATCCGGCCTACAAGGCCAACCGCGAGCCGGCGCCAGCCGAGCTCAAACGCCAGTTCGGATACTGTCGCGAACTCGCCGCGGCGTTCGGTTTCAGCGTACTGGCCGACGCCGCCTACGAAGCCGACGACCTGATCGGCAGCGTGCAGGCGGCGATGCGCGGGAGCGGCTTTCGTGCAGTGATCGTGTCCGCCGACAAGGATTTCGGACAATTGCTGGATCACGCTACCGAACAATGGGATTACGCGCGCGGCCAACGCTGGGGCGCAGCGGGCGTGCCGGCGCGGCTCGGCGTCGAGGCCCGGCAAGTGGTCGACTACCTCGCACTGACTGGCGACGCCACCGACAACATCCCGGGCGTGCGCGGCATCGGCGCCAAGGGCGCGGCGGCCCTGCTCGCGCACTTCGGCGATCTCGAAACCCTGCTGCAGCGGGTGGACGAAGTGCCGTTCCTGCGCTTGCGCGGCGCCGCCTCGCTGGCTGCAAAATTGCGCGCCCACGGCGACGATGCGCGTCTCTCGCAACGGCTCGCACGCATCGCCCTCGATGCGCCGGTGCCGACCCATCCGGACGGGCTGTTGCGTCGCCCGGCGGACGCCGCCTTGCTCGAGGCACTTTGCGAGCGCCTGAAGATCGGGCCGCTCACGCGCACGCGCGCGCGCCAGCTGCTGCAAGTGGCGCAGGTCGCGTGAAGCGCGACCCTGCCGACATCGACGTTCCCGACGAAGTCCTGTACGCCGGGCGGTGGCTGACCCTGAAGCAGCGCGGGCACTGGGAATTCGTCGAACGCAACAACCCGCAAGGCGCGGTGATCATCGTGGCGGTCACGCCCGACGACC
This sequence comes from Rhodanobacteraceae bacterium, assembly GCA_050738135.1. Classification (GTDB taxonomy): domain Bacteria; phylum Pseudomonadota; class Gammaproteobacteria; order Xanthomonadales; family Rhodanobacteraceae; genus 66-474. The sequence goes on from JBOHYV010000066.1 coordinate 920, forward strand.
ACGTGCTGTTCGTGGGGCAGTACCGCGTTCCGATCCGTCAATTCACGATCGAAATGCCGGCCGGACTGATCGGCGATGCCGGCCACACCGATGATGCCGATATTGCCGCGACCGCACGACGCGAACTGGAAGAGGAAACCGGCTGGAGTTGCGCACGCGTGGTGCCGCTGCATTCGGGGCCCTCATCGGCCGGCATGAGCACCGAAATGATGCACTTCGTGCGCGCACTGGATTTGCGCAGGATCGGCGCAGGCGGCGGCGACGAGACGGAAAGCATCGTGGTCCACGAGGTGCCGCGCAACGAAGCCGGTGCGTGGTTGCGCGCGATGTCGGAAAAGGGCTACTCGATCGATCCGAAACTGTTCGCGGGGCTGTGGTTCCTCGATCACGAAAGCCGAGAGGGGCCAACGGACCGCAAATGACGCACGCGAATGCGGTCGCGACAGCGAAGTAGTTTTGCCCTTTCTCCGCCCAGGTGAAAGGTCGGGGTGTGGGTGGGTCGTTGTGAGCCATACCATCCCCATCCAAGCCCTCCCTTGAAGGGGGGTCAACAGCGGGCAATGCCGGCCACAGGAAAAGGGCACGCTGCGCGTCGCCACCAGTGGCCGGTTTCCATCAACTCGGTGTCGCCGCGCGCCAGCGCCAGGCGGCCACCAGCGCACCCGCCACCGCCACGAAAACCATCGCGATCGCAACGGGCATGCGTATACCCCACCAATATGCGAGCGCAATGGCCGCCAGCGGCACCACCGCGATCGCCAGGGCCAACGCCCGGTCGCGCCGGCGGAACACGGGCAACAGCAGGGCGACGCCACCCCACGCCAGCAGCACGGCCAGCACGCGCCGCGCCCATTTGAAACGCGGCGGCTGCGGCGCATCGGTCAATACATCGGTGAGCGAAAGCCTTCCCACGAGCACCTGGGCGATCGGATCGCCCGCCGGATCACTTGCAGGCACGAGGGTGCCGCTCTTGTCGCGCGCAAACACCGTCAACTGGGACGGCGCGATCCGCATCCAGCTGATGCGCAGGTCCCCGACCCGCGGGCGTGCGGGATTGGTACTGGTCAGCAGCGCACCATTGTGCACCTGAAAGGTCGCCGCCATGTTGGCGGGCAGACGGGAAAGATCCGGCGTGAACGGTTCCGTGCCGTCGATCTTCCGCACCAGCGCCGACGCGAGCTTGAACCCGCCCACCGTGACATCGGGGGCATCAAAGCGCGCCGCGTCGATCGGAAACGCACCGGGGTTGGCATGGCTGGCCGGATGTTTGAAAGCCGACGAGTCGATCGGGTGATCGAACCAGTCCAGGTCGTAACCGCGCCGGCCGCCGAAATCGGTTTCGTTCCACTGGAACATTTGCACCTTGCGCACCAGCGCCGGCGCGTTGACCGCGACTCCGAATTGCGCATCGCGCGCCGGCACCTTCACCACCGGCGCGCCGACCGCCAGCACCAGCCTGCCATCGGCGGCAGGCCCCGGCGTCGCCGCACGGCCGGTCAGGACGAACCCGCCCAGCGCATCTTCGCCCATCGCGCGCAAGCGGTCGGCGTGTGCGGTGAAGCCGAGCAACAACAAGCCCAGCAACAGCAGCACGGCTCCGAGCAGCACGGAGTTGCGCGAAGAGCTGTTGATGAATCCGGAAAGGCGGCGCACGCGGCGAGCTTACAGCGCAACGCCCATGAAGTGGGCTTGTTCTTCGGCGACGCCGTAGCGACCGCGTTCGCCGCGTTGCGGGCTGGCCATTGCCACCGCATGGTCGTGGGTGAAGAACAACCTGACGCCCCGCCGCAACTTGTCGTCGAGAAATTCGCGCTTCTCGTCGATCAGCAGCTCCGGCGCGCGGTCGTAGCCCATTGTCACCGGAAGGTGCACCCATGGCCGACCCGGGATCAGGTCGGCGCAATACACCACCCCGTCCTTGCCATGCGGGCCGACGATTTCCGACAGCATCAATCCGGGCGTGTGACCCTGCGAGTAGTGGAAGCGCACCGATTTTCCGAGTGTCTGCGAATACTCGCCATCCACTTTTTCGAGGCGTCCACTTGCTTCCAGCAATTCCGGCACCCCGGGAATGAATGATGCACGATCGCGCGGGTGAGCGTGCGTCGCGCGCATCCAGTGGCCCGCGCTGACGAGGTACCTCGCGTTGGGAAACAACAAGCAGATCGGTGCGCCCTCTTCCCATGCCGCGAGCAAGCCGCCGACATGGTCGAAGTGCAGGTGCGACAGCACCACGACGTCGATGTCCTCGTGGGTCAGGCCCACGGCCTTGAGGGATTCCAGCAGCACATGGCGGTCTTCGACCACGCCATAACGCTCGCGCAACTTCGGCTCGAAGAACGCGCCTATGCCGGTTTCGAACAACACGTTACGACCATCCATGTCGGTCGCGAGCAATGCACGGCAGGCCAGCGGGATGCGGTTCTGGTCGTCAACGGGAACCCACTTCGACCACATCGCCTTGGGCGCATTGCCGAACATCGCGCCACCGTCGAGACGTTGTGTGTTGCCTTCGATGGAATGGAGCTTCATGCGACAGGTCGCGTCCGGTTGCCGATGCGGTCATGATACCGGGCGGGCATCCCCCGCTGCGTCTGCAAGCAGACACAGCGACCCCCTTCCTGCGGAAGGGGGTGCATTCGCCTTGACCAAGTCCCGAGTCCCGAGCCCGAGTCCCGAGTCCCAAGTCCCGAGTCCCGAGTCCCGGGTCCGGGGAAATTACTTCTCCGGCACGCTGATCGCGACGAACAGGTTCTGGCCCTGGTGCGAGATCAGCAGCAGCACCGTGCTGCCGGGTTTCACGTTGCTGGTCTCCTTGTGAAACTCGGACACGCTGTTCACCGGATGGTCGCCCACACGCAGGATCACGTCGCCGGGTGCCAAGGTGGCTGCGGCGGCAGGTCCTTCGACGTCGGTGATCACCACCCCGCCCTTGCCGGTGTAGCCACCCAATTGCTGGCGAATTTGTGGCGTGATGTCTTGCACCGTAAGTCCCAACAGGCCGCTGCCGCTGGTCGCGGCCGGCGCATTGGCGAGATATTGCTGGGTCAAGCCGTTGCGCGGCATCGTGCCGACCTTGAGCTTGATGGTCATCGATTTGCCGTCGCGCAGGATGCCAACCTTGGCCTCGGTGCCCGGCGCAGTCATGGAGACGATCGGCGGAAGTTCCGACGACTCGTAGATCTTGTGGCCGTCGAACTCGGTAATCACGTCGCCCACCTTCAGGCCGGCTTTCGCGGCCGCGGCGTCGGGCTGTACATGGGAAATCAAGGCGCCCTGTGCCTGCTTGAGGCCCTTGGACTTCGCGATACCTTCGGTGACGTTCTGGATTTGGACGCCGATCATCCCGCGGCTGACGTAGCCCTTGGTTTTCAGCTGGTGTGCGGCATCCATCGCGATGTTGATCGGAATCGAGAACGACAGGCCCATCGCCCCGCCGTTGGTCGAGAAAATCTGCGAGTTGATGCCAACCACTTGCCCCGCGAGGTTGAACAGCGGGCCACCGGAGTTGCCGCGGTTGATCGGCACGTCAGTCTGGATGAACGGCACGTCCTGCTGATCGGTGCCGAGGGTGCGACCGACATAGCTGACGATGCCGGCGCTGACCGAGTGGTCGAGTCCGTACGGCGAACCGATCGCCACCACCCATTGACCGGGTTGCAGGTCATTGGAATCGCCGACTTTCACGGTAGGCAATCCGGTGGCGTCGATCTTGAGCAACGCGATGTCGTAGATCTTGTCGGTGCCCACCACCTTGGCCGTATAAGTGTGGTGATTGGACAGGTGCACCTTCACCGAATCGGCGTGCGCGACCACGTGACGATTGGTTAGGATGTAACCATCGGAAGAAATGATGAAGCCCGAACCCAGTGATTCGCCGCCGCGATCCGGGCGCCTGGACTGCGGCCCCATCGGCATGCCGAAGAAGTGCCGCAGGATTTCCGGAACCTGGGGTTGCTGGGTTTGCTGCTCGCCCGGATGGTCGCTGCCCATCTCGCTGGCGTGCTTGTAACGCGCCACCACGTTCACCACCGCCGGGCCATACTTCTGCACGATGCTGGTGAAATCCGGCAGCGCCACGGTCGGCGGCGCCGCGAGCACCACGCCGGCGCCTGAAAAACACAACAGAACGAATACGGCGGTCATCCGCCTCGCTTGCTTCAACATGGCGTTCTCCTTGGATTGAATTTGAATTCGCAAAAAACATCGGGTGCGGCCATCGTTTGCGCAGCAATCCCTGCCGGTCACGATCGCGGAACCTGAAAGCCGGGGGCGTGGCGGGAGGTCGTCAGTCGCAACAGCTCAACCGTGGCACACGCCAGGCAAGTATTCTGCCACTTCAGTGCGATTGCGTGGACGCACCGGATGACGGCGGCTGCGGTACCACCACGATCGAGAACGGCAGGCTGGACCGTCCGGACTGGAATGGTGAAGCGAAAGGCATCGCCGCCTCGCGTGCGTAGGTGGCGCGCCTGAGGTAATCGGGTTGCATCAAGCCGGTGCCGTACACGACGTCGGCAGAGGCGGGTTGCGCGGAGAGCACCGTCGGCTGACGCGACAGCAGCCATGATGGCGGCGCAGCAGGATCAGGATTGGCCGCAGGCGCAATCCCGGCGAGCGAGGTCGGCAAGACGGCCGCAGGCGCCGCACGTGTCCGGGCGACCGGCGCCTGCGCATCGTTTCGGGGATTCGGGGTATTCAGCATCAGGGCGGCGACCGCCACGCCGGCGGCAATCGCGCCGCCGCCCATGTAGCGCGCCCAGTGCCGCGGCCGCACACGGGGTTCGGCTTCAACCTGCAATGCGGCGGCGACGCGTGCCGCAAAATCACGATCGAGTTTCGGCACCGACATGCGCGAAGCATCGGATGCGAGACACGCGCGGATCAGGTGCCAGCGCGACCATGTCGCCTCGAAGTCGGGATCATGGTCGAGGCGACGCAACAGGAACCGGGTCGGTTCGGCATCCAGTTCACCGTCCATGAGGGCGGAAAGGTCTTCGCGACTGGTCGGGTCCATTGCTGCTTACCTCAATTGAACGCTGGGCCGGAGACTCGGCGATCCGTCGCCCGCTGGAATCCCGCACCGGAAAACGATGCCGCCACATCCCTGCCGGATCGTTGCACGATCCCGCCGCCCCTCGATTCAGGGGTCAACGCTGCGCAGGGTCGTGGCTCAGGTATCTTCATTGGAAAGCAGCGGCCGCAGTTTTTCGTCGATGGCCTCGCGGGCCCGGAATATGCGGGAACGAACCGTCCCGATCGGGCAACCCATGCGTTCGGCGATCTCCTCGTAGGAAAGTCCATCGACCTCGCGCAGGGTGATCGCATCTCGCAGTTCGTCCGGCAGCTGTTCAACCGTGGCGAATACGGTTTGTTCAATTTCGTGGCGGGCCAGCTCGTGTTCGGGAGTGGCCTCGTCACGCAACCGGGCGCCGGCGTCGAACTGCACGGCGGTATCCGCATCGATGTCCTCGGCGGGCGGACGGCGCCCCTGGGCAACCAGATGATTCTTGGCGGTGTTCACGGCGATCTTGTACATCCAGGTATAGAAAGCACTGTCTCCGCGGAATGCGCCGATCGCGCGATAGGCGCGGATGAAGGCTTCCTGCGCCACGTCCTCGCATTCGCTCCAGTCGTGCACGTAGCGCGACACCAGTCCGATGATCTTGTGCTGGTACTTGCGCACCAGCAGGTCAAACGCCTTGTTGTCGCCTTTGCGCACCCGCGCCACCAAGGCGCGATCGGTTTCCACATCGCCCATCCGGGCGGCACTCCCTACTGCGCCGGAGGCGATATGTACGCCCATCTGACCGCTTCGCTGTCTCGAAAGTTCACCCGTGTTGGCCATCCGCAATCCCTGTCCCGCAAGCATCTCACCATGGTTGGGCCGGCTGGCCCATGGATCAAGCCTAGCGCGCGCGCCGGCGATCCGCCAAACGGGCTCTTCAGCCCGAGGCGCCGTGCTGGCGATCGGGGGTCAACGGCACCACGTTGTCCGGGGCGGCTGTCGTTTTCAGGCGAGCCCGGGACCGCCCGCCCGTCGACGCGACATGGCGTGCGGCGAGCAGGTCGGTGAACGCGCCGGCGGCGAGTGGACGGCAGAACAGGTAGCCCTGGGCCGCCTCGCAGCCTCGCCCGCGCAGGAATTCCAGTTGGCGTTCGGTTTCGACGCCCGCGGCGATCGTCCGGCGCCCCTGCCCGCGCGCGGCGCCAAGGATGGAAGTCACCACCGCCTCGTCATCCGGGTCGCTGCCGATGTTGCGCACGAAACTGTGGTCGATCTTGACCGCGTCCACCGGCAGGCGCGTGCCGCGGTCAGCCGCGGCTTGTCCCGCGCAGGCATCGTCGACCACCACGCGACAGCCGATCCGTCGCAGCGTGCGCAACGCCGTGGCAAGTTGCTCGCCCGGTTTCTCGAGCACGCTCTCCTGCGTTTCGAGGTCCAGCATGCCCGGTTCCAGCCCCGCGTCGCGGCACGCCGATTCGATCATCGCCACCAGGTTCGGCTGCATCCACTGCAGCGCCGAAAGATTCACCGCCAGGCGCAGCGGTAGGCCGGTGCGACGCTGCCACACCGCCACGTCCGCGCAGGCATGGCGCAACACCCACTCTCCGATCGATATGATCAGGCCGGTCTCCTCCGCCAACGGCACGAAGAAGGCGGGGCTCAACATGCCCAGCGTCGGGTGCCGCCAGCGCACCAAGGCTTCGACGCCGATGATGTTGCCGGACGCAAGGTCGATCTGCGGCTGGTAATGGACCGACAACTCGCCATTGGCTTCGGCCTGGCGCAGGCGCGATTCCATCTCCAGCCGCTGCCGGTGCGCATCCCCGGGCACGTTGCCGAAGGCCTGCACGTTGTTGCCGCCGCGACCCTTGGCGCTGTACATCGCCGTGTCCGCGCGCTTGATCAGTCCTTCGGCATCGGCCGCGTCGTCAGGATAGATACTGACGCCTACCGATGCGGTCGCATGCAGTTCGGAGCCGTCTTCGAGCGTCAGCGCCGCCTGCATGCCTTGCAGCAATTTGTCCGCGACGTGCTTGATGCCGGCCCGGTCATTGACGTGGCGGACGATCAGCGTGAACTCGTCGCCGGCGTAACGCGCCACCGTGTCGGAAGCGCGTACCACGTCGCGCAGGCGGCGCGCGCTCGCAACCAGCACTTGATCGCCGATGGCGTGCCCCAGCGAATCGTTGATGCCCTTGAAGCCGTCGAGGTCCACGAACAGTACCGCGAACACCTCGCCGGTGCGGCGCGCATCGTGCAGGGCCGATTCCACCCGGTCGTTGAACAACATCCGGTTGGGCAAACCGGTGAGGCCATCCAGCAGCGCGCGGCTGCGCCCACGGCGATGTTCGGCACGCAATTCCAGCAACGCCGCGAAGCGCGTCGCGATGATTTCCAGCATCGGCTGCAACATGTGTCCTGAAATTCCATCGGTGCGCAGCGAGGCGCATGCCATTACGCCGATCAGGTTGCGGTGCGTATCCAGCAGCGGCAGGGCCGCGTGGCATGCACAACCCGTTGCCAGCACGAAAGGATCGTCTGCAACCTTCGCATCGCCGGTCCGGATGACCACATCGCCGTCCAGCGCCTGCCGCACGAACGCCTGCGCAAGCGGATCGGGCGCGCCGGGCGCGGACATGCGGTCCACGCGTGCGAGCGGCGCCAGTGATTCGCCGGATGCGCCGGTTCTTTCGGCGACCACCATCAAGTCCATGCCGAGCACCTGCATTGCGCGCTGCACCAGGCCGGGCAGCCCCACCGCATCGCGTCCCGGCTGCAGCAGGTCAGCGAGCGTCCGCAAGGTTGCAGTCGAGTCGCCCTCCTGCCGCGGCATTGGCGTGGCCGTCTCCACCGCCACCGGCGCTGATGGCAAGGTGCCGGGTGCTGCGCCGCTCAAGGCCTCGCGTATCCGCACCGCCGCCTCGGTCGAGTCGACCGGCAGGCGCAACCAGGCCGTGACGCCGCAGCCGCCAGCCGGCCGCACGCCCTCGTCGCGGGCATTGAAGCCGACGCCGAACAGGCCGATTACCGGAACGTGGGTGAGTTCCGCGCACAGCACCCGGGATTGGGTGGGCGCGTGCTCGAAGTCCAGGATCGCCAGGCTCGGCGGCGGCACGCTGCGCAACAATGCGCGCGCATGGATGGCGTCGCGCGCGCTGAGGATGTCGCCGGAATCGATGCCGTCGAGTGCGTCGAACAGTACGCGACGATCCTCGCGCGAGGACGCCATCACCAATACCGTGCGCCGGCTGTCGGGCATCACCGGACCCACGCACCGTGACGCAGGCGCAGCCGTGCGCCCACGGGCCGGCTCCACCCCAGCTCACGCGCAGGCAGTGCGGCCGGGAGGTCCGCAAGCGCGCCACGCAGCACCAGCCGACGTTGCTGTTGCGGGCCGATCCGCGCGACACGGTGCAGCAGCGCCAGCAAATCGGCCCCCCACT
>JBOHYV010000067.1:0-9280 GCA_050738135.1 Rhodanobacteraceae bacterium
TGCGCGCCATTGCACGCACCGCCGGCACGGCCTTGACGCCCCCTACGCTGCCGGCCTGTTCCGTGCGCACTTCGTTGCTGCTCGACACCGCACCGACCACGGTGCCTTCATCTGCGCGATCCGCGGTGCCGCCCTTCCTGATCTCGCCGCCCTCGTCGGATGCGACCACCTTGCCGTGGTCATCCGGCGCCGGAGCACCCGCGCCCTTCGCAGGTTGCGCAGGCGCGTGGTGGCTGCCCGCCGCGTTTTCGGCACGCTGCTTGCCTTTCGGGTCCAGCTCGAACTCCGCCAGCGCTGCGCCGGTGTTGATCACGTCGCCCGCCGCGCCATGCTGCTTGAGCAGCTTGCCGGTGTAGGGCGACGGCACTTCCACCACGGCCTTCGCGGTTTCCATCGACACCAGTGGTGCGTCCAGCTTGACGCTGTCGCCCTCCTTCACCAGCCACTCGACGATGGTGGCGTCGGGCAGGCCTTCGCCGAGGTCGGGGAGATGGAATGTCTTGTTGTCGGCCATGATCGATCACCTTGTCCGTTGAACCCCTCTCCCACCGGGAAAGGGGCAGGGGTGAGGGTTCGAGTACCGCATCGAGGTTCGTCGCGACACCGGACCCTCATCCGGCACTTCGCGCCACCTTCTCCCACGGGGAGAAAGGTATAAAAGCCTAACCCGCCGCCAACGTCCGCTTCGCCGCATCCACGATGCGCGCGGTGCTGGGCAACTGTTTCATTTCGAGGCGATACAGCGGGGTGTGCACGTCCCAGCCGGTGACACGCACGACCGGCGCCAGCAGATCATAAATGCACTCCTCGGCGACGCGCGCGGCAATCTCGGCGCCGAAACCCGCGGTCTTCGGAGCTTCCTGCACGATCACGCAGCGGCCGGTCTTCTGGACCGACTCGGCGATAGTGTCGAAATCGAGCGGCGTCAGCGTCGCGACGTCGATCACCTCGGCACTGATGCCTTCGCTCGCCAGCGCGTCGGCGGCTTCCAAGGTTTCCTTCACCTGCGCACCCCAAGTCACCAGCGTGATGTCGGTGCCGTCGCGCAGCACGAAGCACACGTCCAGCGGCAGCGCCTCGCCGTCGTCCGGCACTTCTTCCTTGTACTGACGGTAGATGCGCTTGGGTTCGTAGAACACCACCGGGTCCGGATCGCGGATTGCCGCGAGCAACAATCCATACGCGCGCGCAGGCGACGACGGCAGCACCACGCGCAAGCCCGGCACGTTGGTGAACAGGTGTTCGTTGGCTTCGGAATGATGCTCGGGCGCGTGGATGCCGCCGCCCCACGGCGCGCGGAACACCGCCGGGCACGTGATGCGGCCGCGGGTGCGGTTGCGCATGCGCGCGGCGTGGCAGCAGATCTGCTCCATCATCGGATAGATGAAGCCTTCGAACTGCGCTTCGCACACCGGCTTCATGCCTTGCGCGGCAAGACCGACCGTAACCCCGGCAATGGTGGTTTCGTCCAGCGGCGTGTCGAACACGCGCCACTCGCCAAATTTGTCCGACAAGCCCTGCGTGGCGCGGAACACGCCGCCGTTGACGCCAACGTCCTCGCCAAGCACGACCACCGACGGATCGTGTTTCATTTCATAGGCGAGGGCCTGGGTGACGCCTTCGATCAAGGTAATCGCGGCCATCAGTGCGCCCCCTTCTCAAGCGCGATCGCTTCTTCGCGCTGCTTCACCAGGTCCGCCGGCAGTTCGGCGAAGGTGTAATCGAACATTGCGGTGACCGGTTGCGCTCCGGTTTCCAGATAGGCATCTACTTCCTTGTCCATCCACTCATCGCATTCGGCCTGCAATTTTTCTTCTTTCTTCTTGTTCCAGGCCTTCTTCGATTCCAGCCAGGTGCGCAGGCGCTTGACCGGGTCTTTCCTCCACGCGTCTTCCACTTCGTCTTTGCCGCGGTAGCGGCGCGCATCGTCGGCGGTGGTGTGATCGCCGAGGCGATAGGTAACGCACTCGACCACGCTGCCGCCCTTGCCGGCGCGCGCGCGTTCGACCGCGTCGCCCATGGCCTTCTTGACCGCGATGATGTCGTTGCCGTCGACTTGTATGCAGAACAAGCCCGCGGCGATGCCCTTCTGCGCCAGCGTCTTGGCGCCGGACTGGATCTTGCGCGGCACCGAGATCGCCCACTGGTTGTTGACGATGGCCGCGACCAGCGGCAGATCACGCGCGCCGGCCACGTTGATGGCGCCGTAGAAATCGGCTTTGGACGAACCGCCGTCGCCGATGGTGCACACCGCGACTCGTTTCTCCTTGCGGATCTTGAAGGCCAGCGCGGAACCCGCCGCGTGCAGGCATTGCGTGCCGATCGGCACCGACCACGCGAAGTCGTGTTTCGCCGGTTCGTTCTGGTAATCGTTGCCGCGTTCGTCACCGCCCCAGTACATGTACACGTCGCGCGGACGCACGCCGCGGTACAACTGCGCGCCGTATTCGCGGTAGCTCGGCGCCAACACGTCCTCGGGCTTCAGCGCGCTGCCGATGCCGACGTGCGTGGCTTCGTGTCCCAGACACGATGCATACGTGCCGAGCTTGCCGGTGCGCTGCAGCGCGATCGACTTGGTATCGAACACGCGCGTGGACACCATCAGCTTGTACAGCTCGACCATCTGGTCGAGATCCCGCGCGAACTCGGGCAAATCCTTGCGGACCTGTTTGCCCTCCGGATCGAGGTATTGCAGGTATTCGACTTCAAACTTGGCTGCGATGGGCACGGATCCCTCCCGTCGTGATGGATGATTCTGTACGGCGTCACGCCGGGGCGGGGTGACGCCCGCGCGTTCGCAGCGGGCAATGTCCGCGCCAACGGGCCGCTCATTATCGCATGTGCACACGCCGTCCGCCGCCAGCCATGCTGCGACGCAACACGCCGGGCGCGTGTCTTGACCGTTCCGGCACGCAACGATGCGAGGCCTGCCACGTCCATCTTCATCACGGCATAATTGCGGTTTGCGCTCGCGCATGCGAGACGCCCGAGGACAAAGCCCCATGACCGACGACAACCGGCGTGAACTGGAAGCCGGCATCGAACGCGACCTCGCCGGCCGCATGACCTACGCCAGTTACCTGCACCTCGACACCCTGCTCGCGGCGCAGCAGCCGTTGTCGGATCCCGCGTACCACGACGAGTTGCTGTTCATCGTGCAGCATCACGTTGCCGAGTTGTGGCTGAAGCTGGTGATCCATGAGTTGCGCGCGACCATCGCGGACCTCGGCGCCGACCACGCGGACCGGGCAATGAAGAAATTGGCACGGATCAAGCGCATCCAGGACCAGTTGTTCAACGAGTGGGCCGTACTCGAAACCATGACGCCGCACGAGTACCTGAAATTCCGGGATTCACTGGGCCCTTCATCCGGTTTCCAGTCGGCGCAATATCGCACCATGGAGTTCCTGTTCGGCAACAAGAACGCCGACATGCTGGCCGTGTTTGCCCACGATCCTGCAGCACAGGCAGGTCTGCGCGCCACTTTGGAAGCGCCCGGCCTGTACGACGCCGCACTGCACTGGCTGGCCCGGCGCGGACATGCGATTCCGCAGCCGATCCTGCAACGCGACGTGCGCGAAGGCTGGACCCGGCAGGCATCGCTGTTGCCGGTATTCCAGCGCATCTACGAGGCACCGGAAGAATACTGGCCCGAATACGAACTCTGCGAAACGCTGGTGGACATCGAGGAAAACTTCCAGCTCTGGCGTTTTCGCCACATGAAAGCGGTGGAACGCATCATCGGCTACCGCGCCGGCACCGGCGGATCGTCCGGTGTCGGATTCCTCAAGAAGGCACTCGACCTCACTTTTTTCCCGGAGCTGCTGGAAGTGCGTACGCAGATTCGATCCGGCTGACAAGCTGCTTGCGGCTTGAGACAGCAACGCGCGCGGAAACCGGGGTCAGAGTCACTTTTCCTGCGCGGGGGCACGCATCCTTCGATGCCTATGGAAAAATGACTCTGACCCCGGTTTCCCCTATCGTCGCGCGGAGGGCTGACGATGCACGCAGGTGAAGTTGCGAGTCCGGTACCGGATGGGCCGAAGTTCATGGGCCATCCGCGCATGCTGTGGATGCTGCTGTTCGTCACGGTCTGGTTCAATTTCGCGTTCTACGGATTTCGTGCGTTCCTGGCGCCGTACGCGGCACAAGCATTTTTTTCCGGCCTGCCACAGGCCGAAGCACTGCAAAAAGCCAATCTTTTGTTCGCGGGCTTCGGCACGCTGCTATATGGATTGCCCATCCTCGGCGGCTGGATTGCCGACAACGTGCTGGGCGAAGTGCGCGCGGTGCGGTTGTCGTTCTGGCTGATGATCCCGGCACTGCTGGGCATGACCTGGCCCGGACGCGAGGGATTCCTGCTCGCCCTCTCGGCGTGGGTGCTGGCTGCAGGACTCAACATCCCGCTCACGGTGTTGATCGGGCGCAATTACGAAAACAATGATCCCCGGCGTGACGCGGGCTACACGCTGTACTACCTCGCGATCAATCTGGGCGGTTTCATTGCCCCTTTCATATGCGCGGCGTGGGTGGGCGTGCACTATGGCTACCGATGGGGGTTCGTCGCGGCGGCCGCCGGTCAGGTACTGGGCTTGCTGGCGTATGAATGGCGGCAACATCGTTTGCCTGGCGCCGACACGCGACCGCGCTTCCGCCGGCGCTGGTCCACGCCGGCCGTGGTGGCGGCATGGTTGCTTCTGATTGTGCCCATCGCGCTGCTGATGGCGTACCCGGACGTGCTGCACAACGCCGTACGCATTCTGATGGCACTGCTAATCCTCTACTTCATCGTCAGCAGCGTCAGGCGCGGCGACCGCGTACAGGGTCAGCGCTATATCGCCTTGCTGCTATTGTTCATCGCGCTGGTGGTGTTCTGGGCGCTGAGCCTCCTGAGCGCCAGCGCGATCAACTTCTTCGCGCGCGACCACGTCGCTCCGCTGTGGCACGGCGCACTGCCGATCCTCGATCTGCCGTGGAGCTTCACCCTGTTCCAGTCGGTGAACTCGTTGTACATCCTGATCCTCGCGGTGTTCGTCGCCATGCTGTGGCCGTGGCTGGACAAACACCACATCAACCCCTCGACGCCGCGCAAGTTCGGTATCGGCGTACTGCTGATGGCGCTCGGCTACGGGGTATTGTGGTTCGCGATCGCGCGACTGCAAATGCCCGACGGCAAAGTCGCCGCCTGGACACTATTGCTGTACTTCCTGTTCGCCACCATCGGCGAACTCGCGCTGTCACCGATCGGCTACGCGCTGATCGGCAAACTCGCCGCACCGGACGAAACTTCGCTGGCCATGGGCGGCTGGTTCTTCGGGGTCGGCGTGGCCTACGATCTGTCGGGCCGGATCGCCGTCATGACCACGGCGCACGGAAACACCGGGATCGGCGGCTACGAACACGTGTTTGCCGGGTTGCTTGTCGGCGGCGTGGTCATTGCACTGATCTACCTGATTGCGGCGCCGTGGATCGTGAAGCTGATGCACGGGGTGACGTAGCGGCGTCCAGCATCAGCTTGTCGAGGATACGCGAAAGCCAGCGCCGTTCTTCAGAATCGAGCTTTGCGAGGAATTCGCGCTCATGCTCCCGCGCCAACGGTGCGACAGCATCGTGGATGCGCCAGCCCGCCGCCGACAGGCGCAGCACGGACCGCCGCTTGTCGCCACTATGGGTGCGCCGGAGCACGCGTCCGTCCGCGACCAGCCGTGCCAACGCGCGGCTGATCGCCACCTTGTCCATCGCGGTCAACCGCGCCACCGCGCGCGCCGACAACCCGTCGCCGTCGTAACGGGCCAGCACCGCCATCACCCGCCACTCGGTGGTGCCGAGATCGAAGCGCCTCTGGTACTCGTCCGCGATAGCCTGACTGACCGTGTTGGACACGATCGACAGCTGGTAGGGGACGAATTTTTCGAGTTCGATCGGGGCGTGCTTGCGCATCGTGCGTGGCCACTTGCAAATGGTTTCATCTGAAACTATTGTAGGGGAACAGGCCACATGACGCAGGTGCCAACATGAACGCACAACCCAATACCGGAATGCAGCCGACCACGTTCGAGAACCCCATGGGCGTGGACGGCTTCGAGTTCGTGGAATTCGCCGCGCCTGACCCGAAGCCGCTCCACGGGCTGTTCCGGCGACTGGGTTTCACCCCTGTCGCCAAACACAAGACGAAGGCCATCACCCTGTACCGCCAAGGTGGCTGCAACCTGCTGGTGAACGAACAGCCGGATTCGTTTGCTGCGGATTTCGCGGCCAGGCACGGACCCTGCGCCTGCGGTTTCGCGATCCGCTTTTCGCACCCCGCTTCCGACGTATTGAACGCCACCAAGGCCAACGGCGCGAAAGAAATGACCCGCAAGGCCGCAACGCGCGCGGTCGACGCGCCGGTGATCGAAGGCATCGGTGGCTGCATGCTGTACCTCGTCGATCGCTACGGCGGCAACGGCTCGGTGTTCGACGACTACGAATGGCTGGTGCCCGAGGCGCAACGCCACCCGAAAGGTTTCGGCCTCACCTTCATCGACCACCTCACCCACAACCTGCACTACGGCGAGATGGCCAAATGGGCGGGCTACTACGAGCGCCTGTTCAACTTCCGCGAGATCAGGTATTTCGACATCAAAGGCGCCAAGACCGGCCTGGTCTCCAAGGCCATGACCGCGCCGGACGGCATGGTTCGGATTCCGCTGAACGAATCCAGTGACCCGAAATCGCAGATCAACGAATACCTCGACGAATACAAGGGCGAAGGCATCCAGCACATTGCCCTCTTCACCGACACCATCTACGACACCGTCGAAAAGATGCGCGATGCCGGCGTCGGGTTCCTCGACACGCCCGACACCTACTTTGACGTGATCGATCTACGCGTGCCCAACCATGGCGAGGACGTGCCGCGACTCGCGAAGAACAAGATCCTGCTCGACGCGGACATGGAAACGAAGAAGAAGCTGCTGCTGCAGATCTTCACCCAGAACTGCATTGGACCGATCTTCTTCGAGATCATCCAGCGCAAGGGCAACGAAGGGTTCGGCGAAGGCAACTTCACCGCCTTGTTCGAATCGATCGAACGGGACCAGATGCGGCGCGGGGTGTTGTAGGCTCACCCTTTCAATCCGCGCGTCCTGGGCGAAGGGCGCTTCGACTTCGCTTGCTTCGCAAGCTACGCTCGGCACGAACGGGGATAACGATTCCGTTCACCCTGAACGCAGACCCCGGCTTTTGCAAAAAGATGGGGCCGAAGTCGAAGGGCCACGAGAACCTTGATTTCGAGATTGCAAGGCAACTGAACGTGAGCACCCACCTGAATTACCTCACCGGCTTCGGCAACGAACACGCGAGCGAGGCGCTCGAAGGCGCGTTGCCGGTCGGACAGAATTCGCCGCAGACGGTGCCGTACGGCTTGTATGCGGAACAGATGTCGGGCACGGCGTTCACCGCGCCGCGCCACGCCAATCGCCGGAGTTGGTTGTATCGGATACGCCCGGCCGCGCTGCACGGCGCATTCGAAGCGTATGCGCAGCCGCGCTTCCACAACCATTTCGACGAAACGCCTACATCGCCCGACCAGATGCGCTGGAATCCGTTCCCGCTTCCGGACGCGCCGGTCGATTTCGTGGAAGGCCTGTTCACGATGGCCGGCAATGGCTCGCCCGCGACCCAAACCGGCGTGGGCATTCACCTGTACGCCTGCAACAAGCCGATGCAAGGCCGCTATTTTTATGACGCCGACGGCGAGCTGCTGATTGTTCCGCAGCAGGGCCGCTTGCGCATCGCAACCGAGCTCGGCGTGCTGGAAACCGAACCGCAGCAGACCGCGCTCATTCCGCGCGGCCTGCGCTTCAAGGTGGATCTTCCGGACGGGAAAGCACGCGGCTACGCATGCGAGAACTTCGGTGCGCCGTTGCGGCTGCCGGAACTCGGGCCGATCGGCTCCAACTGCCTTGCCAACGCGCGCGATTTCGAGGCGCCAGTCGCGATATACGAAGATATCGAGGGCGAGTTCGAGCTGATCGCGAAATTCCAGGACAACCTCTGGCGCGCGCCGATCGACCATTCGCCGCTGGACGTGGTGGCGTGGCACGGCACGCATGTGCCGTACCGTTACGATCTGCGCCGCTTCAACACCATCGGTTCGATCAGCCGCGATCATCCCGACCCGTCGATCTTCACCGTGCTGACTTCGCCTTCCGACACCCCCGGCACCGCCAACATGGATCTCGCGATCTTTCCGCCGCGCTGGCTCGTGGCCGAGCATACGTTTCGCCCGCCGTGGTTCCACCGCAACGTCGCCAGCGAGTTCATGGGCCTGATCCACGGCGAGTACGACGCCAAGGACGCGAGCGCAGGCGGCGGTTTCGTGCCGGGTGGCGCCAGCCTGCACAACTGCATGAGCGGACACGGCCCGGATCCAGCGAGTTACGCCAAGGCGCTTGCGGTGGACACGTCAAAGCCGCAGCACGTCGTCGATACCATGGCGTTCATGTTCGAGACGCGTCGCGTGATTCATCCGACCCGGCAGGCGCTGGACGCGCCGCAACGCCAGCGCGATTACCAGCGATGCTGGCAGGGACTGCGCAAGCATTTCGATCCGTCGAAACCCTGAGACGAGTCCGCCATGGCCGAACGTGGTGACAATCCGGCGCCGGCAGGTACCCACGGCTACGAAGGCTACGCCGACTGGAAGGGCTGGAAAGGCGAGTTCGCGACCAGCGACAAGGTCGTGCGATATTTCACCGCCGAATTCGAGGGCCTGCCGCTAGCGGGCCGCGACGTGCTGGAAATCGGGTTCGGCAATGGCGGATTTCTCGCCTGGGCGCGCGGGCAGGGCGCGGAAGTCACGGGACTCGAGATCAACCCCGACATGCTGGCTGCGGCCGCACGGGTTGGCTACCCCGCGCGCAAAGCGGAACTTTCCGCCTTGGTGGCGGAAGGTCGGCATTACGATCTGATCGTGGCATTCGATGTGCTTGAACACTGGTCCCCCGAGGAGCTGATCGAAAACTTCCGCGCCATTGCGGCGCTGCTGAACCCCGGCGCACACTTCCTCGCGCGCTTTCCGAACGGGCACAGTCCGTTCGGACGGGTTTACCAGTACGGTGACTTCACGCATCGCAGCGTGCTTTCCCGTTACCGCATCGAGTATCTCGTGGCCACCAGCGGACTGGAAATCGTGCGCATCGCCGATGCCTGCCGGCTGTCGTCGAAGCCGGGGCCGCTGCGGACGCTACGGCATCGCTGGCTTGCCTTGCAGCGGCGGCGCATCGAGCGACGCATC
>JBOHYV010000068.1:0-9178 GCA_050738135.1 Rhodanobacteraceae bacterium
GCCGTCCGGCTTGCGCGCCTTGGCGGGTTTGTTGGCGGGCGGTGCGGGTTTCGGATACGGCGGCTGGTAACGGAAACTGCCGGGCGTATCGATTGCACCCAGCAACATTTGCAGTACGTGAATCGTGCGGCAGGTGTGGAAACCATTGGCATGCGCGGCGATGCCGCGCATCGCATGCATCGAGACGGGGCGGCCGAGCATCGCATCGTGGTGGCGGCCGTGGGTGTCGGTCCATGCGATCGGCAGTTCGATCGCTTCATCGAAGGCGACGTGCGCGAGTTCCGCGGCAAGTCGACGTATGGTGACCGCATCCACGCCGCAGCGTTCGGCCACGTTGTCCGGCGCATATTCGTCGGCGATGAAACGTTCGGCCATGAGTTGGAACGCGGGCACTGCGCGGCGGCCGTCCGGCAGGGTGTGTTCACCCACCACCATCGGCGAGATATCGGCTGCATCGGCGAGTACGACGCGGCAAGGGGATGCCGAACCCTCATCCGCCCTGCGGGCACCACGGAGCTCTTGGCCATGGACGGCGGCTTTACCCGGAGGGAGAAGGGACAAAGCCCCTCTCCCTTCGGGAGAGGCGGCGTGTAGCGCCGAACGTGCAGCGCCGGGGTGAGGGTTCGGTCCTTGCGCGGGGCCGCGCACCGCACACAACGGCTTGCCGTCCGCGTCACGCGCAACCAATCCGTCGTCCGCAGCGCCCGGATCGCGGATCACGAGGTGGTGCGCATTGGAGTAACGCACCAGGTAATCGAAGTCCACGCGGTCGGTGCGCAGCAGCTCATGGATCAACGCGCCCGCCAGCAGCCCGTCGGTGCCGGGGTTCACCGGCACCCATTCGTCGGCGATCGACGCGTAGCCCGTGCGGACCGGGTTGATCGCGACGATCTTGGCGCCGCGCGCTTTCAACTTGCCGAGACCGAGCTTGATCGGGTTGGAATCATGGTCTTCGGCCACGCCCCACAGCATCAGGTATTTCGTGCGGTCCCAGTCGGGCTCGCCGAATTCCCAGAACGATCCGCCGAAGGTGTACATGCCCGCGGCGGCCATGTTCACTGAACAGAAACCGCCGTGGGCGGCGTAATTGAAGGTGCCGAACTGCTGCGCCCACCAGCCGGTCAATGCCTGCGACTGGTCGCGCCCGGTGAAGAACGCCAGCTCGTCAGGATTGCGCGCGCGAATGTCGCCCAGCCACTTCGTCGCCAGCGCCAGCGCCTCGTCCCATTCGATTTCCTTGAACTCGCGTGCGCCGCGGTCGCCCGTGCGCAACAATGGCTTGCGCAGGCGCGCCGGCGAGTAGTGTTGCATGATTCCCGACGCGCCCTTGGCGCAGATCACGCCGCGGTTGACGGGATGCACGGGATTGCCGTCGATGTAACGCACGCGGCCGCTTTTCAGGTGCACGCGAATGCCGCATCGGCACGCGCACATGTAGCAGGTGGTGGTTTTGACTTCATCACCCGTCGGTTCGTTGAGCTTGAGGTTCTTGTGGGGCATGTGTGCGCGTGCTGTCGGTTCCTGCTTCACCGCTATTGAACCATCCCTGGTGCGTGGCGCCGGCCGCGACATCCCTGTCGCGTCGCTCGCCGCTGCGCGATCTGCCCCCGGCAGATCGCAAACGCAGCGCCTCGCCCACATCGGCACGCGCACATGTAGCACGTGGTCGCTTTGACTGCATCGCCGGTGGCACGATTGAGTTCGAGATTTTTGTGCGGCATGTCGGAATGGCGTCGCTGCCATCTGTCTACCCGTTCATGCTGAGCGTAGCTTGCGCGGCAAGCGAAGTCGAAGCGCGGTCGCACAATGTCCTTTCGACGCCGGTCGCCTTCCCCATCGGCGCCGGGACCTGCCCCGGCACGCGAGCCGGGGGCTGGCGCTTGCCGCCAATCGCGCGTCGCGGCATGCTGGGGGAGTCAACAGGCCCCAGTGCATGCACCAGTACGAACGCGTCCTCAAGCTGCACGGCATCTTCAAGTCGCACCGGCGGCCGGTCGACGTGCAGCGCCTGCGCGACGAACTCGGCTGTTCGCGCGCCACGCTGTATCGCGACATCGCGTTCCTGCGCGATGCGCTGGGCGCGCCGCTGGACAGCGATCTGGAAGGCCGCGGCTACGCCTACGACGAAGGCGAGGGCGAGCGCTTCGAATTGCCGGGCTTGTGGCTGACCAGCGAGGAACTGTCGGCACTGATGGCGCTGGAAGCGCTGGTCGTGCGTTCCGACCCCGGTGTGCTGGCCGATGCGCTGGCGCCGTTCCGCGCGCGCGTCGAGAAGCTGCTCAACGAACAGGCTGGCACCCAAAAGCAGCCGCTGGAACGTATCCGCGTGGTGCCGTGGGGTTCGCGCAAGCTCAACCAGCAAGTGTTCCGCGCGGTGGCCGGCGCGGTGCTGGCGCGCCAGCAAATCAGGTTCCGCTATCGCGCACGCACCACCGGCGCCGACAGCGTACGCCACGTGTCGCCGCAGCGGCTCACGCACTACCGCGACAACTGGTATCTGGACGCGTGGGATCATGATCGCGAGGCGCTGCGCAGTTTCGCGGTGGATCGCATCGGCGTGGTCGAGCAACTCGGCAAGATAGCCGTTGATCGCGACGAAAAGGAATTGAATGAAACCCTGGCGTCGAGCTACGGCATTTTTGCGGGCGCGCCCAAGGCGTGGGCGACGATACGGTTTTCCGCGCGCTCCGCACGCTGGGTCGCCGATGAGCACTGGCATTCCCTGCAGGACGGTCACTGGCTGGACGACGGCCGCTACGAATTGAGGGTGCCGTATTCGCAGTCACGCGAACTGGTGATGGACATCCTGCGCTACGGGCCGGATGCGGAGGTGGTATCGCCGCAATCCTTGCGCGAGGAGATTCGCATCATGCACAAGCTGGCGCTGGACGGTTACGATCACGCGAAATCGTGAACGATCACCACGCCCTCGACATTCCCGTGCGCGCCGAGCCGGTCGTCGCACTTGCGCTCGGTACCGGCGGGGCGCGCGGGTTGGCGCACATCGGCGCGATCGAGGCCATCGAGGCCGCCGGCTACAAGGTCGTTGCGGTGTCCGGCAGTTCGATGGGCGCGTTGATCGGCGGCATCTACGCGGCCGGCAAGCTCGACGTGTACCGCGACTGGGTGTGCGCGCTGCAGAAGATGGATGTGCTGAAGCTGGTGGACTGGACGTTGTCCGGCGCCGGACTGATCAAGGGCGAACGCATCATCGGCGTGTTGCGTGAATTGATCGGCGACGTGGCCATCGAGGAACTGCCGATCAGGTTCACCGCGGTCGCGACCGACCTGGACCGCGAACGCGAAGTGTGGCTTACGCGCGGTTCGCTGTTCGACGCGATCCGTGCCTCGATCGCGATCCCGACGATCTTCCGGCCGCACCCTTTCCATGGTCATCGGCTCGTCGATGGCGGGCTGATGAACCCGCTGCCGTTGACGCCGCTGCTGCAATCGCCCAGCGACTACACTATTGCGGTCAACGTCAATGGTCCGGCCGAGAGCCTGCCTCCCATACCTCGGCCGGTGCGCACGCGGCCGCGCAGCGGCTTGCGCAGCAAAATCGCGGCGTTCGTCACGCACACCATCGGTAATCACGCCGAACGCGAGCACGAACCCGGTTGGACGGCGACGCTGACCCAGTCGCTCGACTTGATGCAGCAAAACCTCACCAGCTTCCGGCTCGCCGCCGACCGCCCCGACCTCGTGATCGACATTCCGCGCAACGCCAGCGCGGTGTACGAGTTCTACCGCGCGTCGGAGTTGATCGAACTGGGGCGGGAGCGCACCGAGCGTGCGCTGGCGGCGTGGCAGCCGCAAGGTCGCGGCTGACCTCCGCTCGTTGTCCCGGCGCAGGCCGGGATCCAGCTCTTTCCCTCTCCCTTCGGGAGAGGGGGGCGCGTAGCGCCGGGTGAGGGTTCGGTTCTTCGCAAAATATCGCATGACTTCCCTGTCTTTTTGCGCGCCGTCCCACGGCGCGAGAAAGCTCCACTTCGTTGCCGGTCATCCATGGCCTGCGCATCGCGCAACGAGGAAAGTCAGACAACAAATCTCTCAATTGCTACTGAATCATGCTGGCTGCGGCCTCGCACGCTGCAGAACTGAATCCCAGAGTTTTGAGGACATCTCGGACCATCTGGCGCTTCATCTGGGTGGGTGAATTTGTCATCACCCAGTATCCGGTCCCATCTATCTCGCGCGGTTGGGTGCTCTCACCCGAGTCAAGGATTTCTCGTTCGCTCTTTGCAAAGTAGATTCGGTTGCGCCCACTGATTTTCAAGACTTTGTAGAACTCCCCTGGACGCTGTTTATGCGCTTCTTGAAAGATCCTCAGCATGCGCGATACCGCAGTTGTCGAGCGAGTGAACATGGGCTCCGAAAGTAACGTAGCGAGTTCGTGCGGCTGATTAACACTCGGCGGCTTCACATTTGGCGCTGTTCGTATGGCGATGTTGAGGAGCCTCCGCAGAATGCTTGTTGCGGGCTCGCCTATCTCCGTCGTGTGGCTTGCGATGTATGCATATACGTCATCTTCAATCTGAATAGTCTTCATGGTGTTGTCTCATTGAGGCTTCGATCGACCCGAAGCGCACTATAAGCACTTATAAATATATTGTCAAGCGCTTAATAAGCGATTGAGTAGTATCCACGGGCCATGATGGCCCGTGGCGAAACGACAGATGGCGCCATTGGCGGTGCCGAGAAGCACAGCCGAACTGCGGAGCAAGCGTCACATGTTTGAGCACAGGGACGTGCGAGTTCGGCGCGGCCGCGGTTCGGCGAGCATCGCAGGGCAGGTGAAGCAACACGACGTTGCCGAACCCATCGCCACAGGCGCAAGGGTCTTTGGCCACCTTCTGCTGAAACAGAAGGTGGCGCGCTCGTGATAGACAAAATGGATTCCGGCTTTCGCCGGGATGACAACGTTTGTTGGGTTGCGGTCCGAGCTGGGATACCGGAGCCGGCATCCCCCCGCGCGCATAGCGCGCGACCTCCTTCGTGCCGAAGGGGGTGTGGGTCCCGGCCTGCGCCGGGATGACGATTGCTTGTGCCGGGATGACGAGCTGAATGCTAAAGCGCCATCAAATTGGCGTACGCCGCGACGAGCCATTTCGGCCCGGCGTCGGCGAAGTTGACCTGGATGCGTGTATGCGCGCCGGAGCCTTCCGCGCTGATCACCACGCCTTCCCCGAAGCTGGCATGGCGCACGCGCTGGCCGAGCTTGATGGGAACCGAGTCGTCGAGTTCGGCGTGACCGCGCGCGGCGCGCGGTGCGTAAACCGGCCGGGAAATCTTCGCGCGCGGCCGAACCTCGGTCAGCAGGTGGGCGGGCAATTCGTCGAGAAAGCGCGATGGCCGCGACAGGGTTTCGCTGCCGTACTGGCGGCGCGACTCGGCGTAGCACAACACCAGCCGTTCGCGCGCGCGGGTGACGCCGACGTACGCGAGTCGGCGTTCTTCTTCCAGGCGTGACGGATCCTCGACCGAACGCTGGGTCGGGAACAAACCGTCCTCAAGCCCGACCAGAAACACGATGGGGAACTCAAGTCCCTTGGCCGAGTGCAACGTCATCAACTGGACGCAATCGGTGCCTGCGTCGCCCTGGCCCTCGCCGGCTTCCAGTGTGGCGTGCGCGAGGAACGCGGCGAGTTCCGACAGGCCGGCTTCAACGTCCTCGGGCGTGGGCTCGAAACGGCTGGCGACGTTGATCAGCTCATCCAGGTTTTCGACGCGCGTTTCGGCATTGCCGCGGCTGTCGCGTTCGTAATAGTCGCGCAAACCCGATTGCACGATGGCGTGCTCAACTTGTTTGGCGAGCGAGAGCACGGGACTCGGGACTGGGGACTCGGGACTCGGAAGCGGAATTCTGGAGCCGCTTTGTTCTTGCGCAACGACCCCATCGACCCCTGCTTCCCGAAACGTGTCGGTTGACAAGTTGTTCGCTGTTTCGGGTCCCGAGTCCCCAGTCCCGAGTCCCGTAAACGTTTGCGCCAACCCGTCGATGAGCGTCATGAATCCCCGCAACGCATTCTTCGCGCGTGTGGTCAATGCGTCGCCCGCCAGTTCCGCAAGCGCGGCCTGCCACAACGGCGCATCGTCGCTGCGTGCACGCCGGCGCAACGCTTCCACCGTGCGTTCGCCCACGCCGTGCGGCGGCGTCGCGAGTGTGCGTTCGAACGAGGCATCGTCGCCGTGGTTGGCGGCGAGTCGCAGGTATGCCAGTGCATCCTTGACCTCGGCGCGCTCGAAGTAACGCTGGCCGCCGTATACCCGATACGGGATATCGTGCTGGTGCAGCTGTTCCTCGAAGTTGCGGGATTGCGCGTTGGAGCGGTACAACACCGCGACGTCAGCCGCGTTGCCGCCCTCATCGAGGTGTTCGCGAATGCGCTCGATCACGAAGCGTGCCTCATCCTGCTCGTTGTAGGCGGCGTACAGCGCGATCAGTTCGCCCTTGGCGCCCGCGGTCCACAATTTCTTGCCGAGCCGCGAAGGGTTCTGCGCGATGACCGCGTTCGCGGCCTCGAGGATGGTTGCGGTGGAACGGTAGTTTTGTTCGAGACGGAGGGTCTTGGCCGCGGGGAAATCGCGCAGGAATGCGCGCATGTTTTCCACCTTGGCGCCACGCCAGCCATAGATGGACTGGTCGTCGTCACCGACCGCAAACACTTTTCCCGTGTTGCCGGTGAGCAGCCGAATCCACGCGTATTGCAGTGCGTTGGTGTCCTGGAATTCATCGATCAACAGCTGCCGCCAACGTTCCTGGTAATGCGCGCGCAAGGCGTCGTGGTCGCGGAACATCTCGTGCGCGCGCAGCAGCAGCTCGGCGAAATCGACCAGCCCGGCGCGCCGACAAGCTTGTTCGTAGGCCTCGTAAACCTTGAGGTACGTACGCGCGACCGGATGGTCGCCTGGCTCGATGCCGTCGGGGCGCTTGCCTTCGTCCTTCCACGCATTGATTTGCCAGCAGGCCTGGCGCGGCGGATAGCGCGCCTCGTCGATACCGAGTCCCGCCACCACGCGTTTCACCAGGCGTTGCTGGTCGTCGGCGTCGAGGATCTGGAAGGTTTCCGGCAGTTGCGCTTCGCGCCAGTGCTGGCGCAACAATCGATGCGCGATGCCGTGGAAAGTGCCGACGGTGAGCCCGCGCATGCCGTGCGGCAGCAGGTTCTGGAGGCGCCCGCGCATTTCGCCGGCGGCCTTGTTGGTGAAGGTGACCGCAAGAATCGACCATGGCGGCGCGCCTTCGGCTTCGATCAGCCAGCCGATCCTGTGGGTGAGGACGCGGGTCTTGCCCGAACCCGCACCCGCCAACACCAGATAGTGGCCCGGCGGTGCGGCGACAGCTTCACGTTGCGCGGTGTTCAGCGAATCCAGCAGGTACGAAACATCCATCCGGGCGATTGTAACGTTGACTCGCCGCCGATTTCCCCGAACGCGTGGACGGACGCCGGCGCGACGTGTGGAAGCGCGGCTTCAGCCTGGGCGCGCCGTCGATTCCGGCAAGCGGGTCCGACTTGCGGCGGCTGGTCGTCCCGGCGCGCCTACTTCTTTTTCAGTGCACCCACCACGATCAGGATGCCGCCCACGACAATGCCGGCGTAGCCGATCGGGGCCGGCACCGGTTTCTGCTCGGTAGCTTCCACCTTGACGGGGCCAAGCTGAGCCTTGGTGCTGGTGTGGTTGTAATGCACGTTGCCCAGCGCCACCCACACGCCGAGTCCAAGCAAGATGATGCCGAGGATGATCAGTCCGGCGCGCATTGCGACTCCTTTTGTTGTCGGAAGCCCGATCCTACACGTGCCGCGTTCCGCGCCGGGAATATCGTCGCCCGCGTTCAGCGCCGGGCATGCCCGGCAACGACGCTTGCGGAAATAAAATGCCCCGAGAGCCAGGGGGAAGCTCTCGGGGCGGACGAAGCCAAACCTGGGGAGGGGTCCGACTCCGGGGGTTCGCTCA
The DNA here is from genome assembly GCA_050738135.1 of Rhodanobacteraceae bacterium. GTDB lineage: Bacteria > Pseudomonadota > Gammaproteobacteria > Xanthomonadales > Rhodanobacteraceae > 66-474. The sequence continues at coordinate 7,957 of JBOHYV010000068.1, forward strand.
GGGAGGTGAGTGAACCGGGACGCCGTTGCGTGCGTCCGAAGAATTAGATGGGGCTGTGGATCGGAAGTTCAAACCCTGTTTCGGGGTGAATTCATACTGCGTTCATGCGCCCGATCAGGCATGACTTTCGGCATATGTTTGCGTTCATCCCTGAACGCTGCTTCGTCGAACCTTCAGTCACCCGCAACAATGCCAAACTGCAAACATCAGAACGGCCATCCATGGCCTGACTTTTCACAAAAGCCGCTCCCGCGGAAGCTTGGTCTATCCGGTTTGGACATCCAAACGCAGCCGCTCGCGGAAGGCACGCCGCTGCGTTCATGGCTGAACGTAAATCAATGGGCCTCGCCCCAATTGGCGCCCACCCCGATATCGACCAACAGCGGTACGCCGAGTTCCGCGGCCCCCCGCATCCGCGTCCTGACGCCTTCCATGATGTTCGCAACGGCGTCCGCGCGCACTTCGAAGACCAATTCGTCATGGACCTGCATCAGCATGTGCGCATCATCGTCCCCGGGCCCGTTCAGCCATGTGTCGATGGACACCATCGCGCGCTTGATGATGTCGGCCGCGGTGCCCTGCATGGGCGCGTTGATCGCGGCGCGTTCGGCCCCGGCCCGTTGCGCCGCGTTGCGTGAACGCAGGGCATCGAGGTAAAGGCGCCTGCCGAACAGGGTTTCGACGTAACCGTTTTGATGTGCCCGTTCGCGGGTCGAATCCATGAACGCCTTCACGCCTGGATAACGTTCGAAATAGCGTTGCACGTAATCCTGCGCTTCGCCGCGCGGAATACCTAATCGCTGCGCAAGCCCGTACGCGCTCATGCCGTACATCAGCCCGAAGTTGATCATCTTGGCGACCCGGCGTTGCTCGGACGAGACCTTGTCGGGTGCAACGCCGAATACCTCGGCCGCGGTGGCGCGATGTACGTCCTGATCGTGCCGGAACGCCTCGGTCAGGCCCGGATCGCCCGATAGGGACGCCATGATGCGCAATTCGATTTGCGAGTAATCCGCTGCCAGGACGCGCCAGCCTTCCGGCGCGATGAACGCTTCGCGGATGCGCCGTCCTTCCTCGCTCCGCACGGGGATGTTTTGCAGGTTCGGGTCGGTGGACGAAATGCGCCCGGTCGCGACAGCCGCCTGATGGTAACTGGTGTGCACGCGCCCGGTGCGTGGATTGACCATCCCGGGCAGCTTGTCGGTATAGGTCGAGCGCAGTT
>JBOHYV010000069.1:0-9124 GCA_050738135.1 Rhodanobacteraceae bacterium
ATGCCGGCATGGCGCCTCCGAGTATTGGATCCATGCCGAAACCTCGCATCCGGGCCGATCCGGGAACCGCTTGGGGTTGGCACGCCGGGACAACCGCTGGCACGCGCGGCTTGACGGAGGTGATCTTGCAACACTGGCGCCTCTGTTCGAGGCTTGCCCGGTTGTTTGTTTTGGTCCGGAAAGCTCGGCGCTGGTTTCAGGCCCAGCCGCGGAGCGGCGCAGTTTTCTCGATTGGAGTGTGTTCCACGTGGAACCCCGATCCCTTGAGGTTTGGCAAAGGTGGCGACGCGCCTTGCGGCAGCGCAGCGCGCTTTTGCAAACAGGCGCCGGAAATGCCGCGTTCGAACCATGGGAACATGATTTGGAAAGGTCGGCAGGCGAAATCCATCGGCTGCGCGCTCAGTGCCTTGACAGCCTCAAGCCCTTCCTTGCCGAGGAGGCGTTCGAGCTCATTCCGGAGCTCGGCAGCGCCCGACTGAACTATCGGCCCGGCTGGGATGTGGCTGCGGGGCTGGCGGAACAACTGGCGACAACGCGCGATCGGGATCGTGCCCGTGGATTCACCCACCTGGGCGCGCACCGGGCCGACTGGTCGCTGGATTTCGAGCGCATTGCCCGCCGTGAACATCTTTCCCGCGGTCAGGCCAAAGCCATCGCATTGGCCTGCATGCTTGCCCTGACCCGTTGGTTGAAAGGCCGCACAGGCGAATACCCCTTGTTGTGTCTGGATGATCTGGATTCAGAGCTGGATGCTGAACATGCCTTCAAAGTGGTGGAGTGGCTGGGCAGGAATCCGCTGCAGGCATGGTTGACGGCGACCTCCCCGCCGGAGCCGGCTCGTCGCCTTCCCGCGGCAACGCAGGTGTTCCACGTGAAACACACCGGGCTGGTGCAAGTCTGAAGGTTGCAACCCACTCAGGTATAATGAGCCGTTTGAGTTCACACACCTTTTCCTTCAAGTGCATGCCCATGAATGACGTTTACGATTCCAGCAGCATCAAGGTCTTGAAGGGGCTGGAGGCCGTCCGAAAGCGCCCCGGCATGTATATCGGCGATACGGACGATGGCACCGGCTTGCACCACATGGTGTTCGAGGTAGTGGACAACGCCATCGACGAGGCCTTGGCCGGATTTTGTGACCACATTGAGGTAGTCATTCACGACGATGGCACCGTCAGCGTCGACGACAACGGGCGCGGCATTCCCGTGGACATCCATCCGGAAGAGGGGCGGTCGACCGCCGAGGTGGTCATGACTGTCCTGCACGCCGGCGGCAAGTTCGACGCCAACTCCTACAAGGTGTCCGGTGGTTTGCATGGCGTGGGCGTATCAGTGGTCAACGCGCTCTCGGAGCACCTCTGGCTCACGGTCTATCGAAACGGAAAGGAATTCCTTCAGGAATACCGATTGGGCGATCCGCTTTATCCCCTGCGGGAGATCGGATCTTCCGATCGCCGCGGGACCAGCGTGCGCTTCCTGCCCAGCTCGGAAACCTTCCACAACATCGAGTTTCAATACGACATCCTGGCCAAGCGTCTGCGAGAGCTGGCATTTCTTAACTCTGGTGTAAAAATTGCCCTTGAGGATCAAAGGGTTGGCAGGACGGATGTGTTTGAGTACGAGGGCGGCATCCGTGCGTTCGTCAAGCATCTATCGCAGTTGAAGACCCCGCTCCACCCCAACGCGGTCGGTTTCAGCGCCCAGATTGACGCCACCACGGTTGAACTCGCGATGCAATGGACCGACGGCTACCAGGAGTCGGTTTTTTGCTTCACCAACAACATCCCGCAGAAGGATGGCGGGGCGCATCTGACAGGATTTAGAGCTGCGCTGACGAGAACGCTCAGCAATTACATCGAACAGTCTGGATTAGCCAAGAACTCCAAGGTAGCCTTGTCGGGCGATGACATGCGTGAGGGCTTGATCGCGGTACTGTCAATCAAGATGCCGGATCCCAAGTTTTCCTCGCAAACCAAGGACAAGTTGGTTTCGAGCGAGGTCAAGGGCGTCGTCGAGCAGGCCGTGAATGCAAAACTGGAGGAATTCCTGCAGGAGCATCCGGCTGACGCGAAGATGATTGCCGGAAAGGTGGTCGATGCGGCGCGGGCACGTGAAGCGGCCAGGAAGGCACGTGAATTGACCCGCCGCAAGGGTGCGTTGGACATCGCGGGTTTGCCAGGCAAGCTCGCCGATTGCCAGGAACGCGATCCTGCCTTGTCGGAACTGTTTCTGGTGGAGGGTGATTCGGCCGGTGGCTCGGCCAAACAGGGACGCAATCGCAAGACCCAGGCGGTATTGCCGCTCAAGGGCAAGATCCTCAACGTCGAAAAGGCCCGCTTCGACAGGATGCTTGCCTCGGCCGAAGTCGGCACGCTGATTACCGCGCTGGGCACCGGCATCGGCAAGGAGGAGTTCAACGCAGACAAGCTGCGTTACCACCGCATCATCATCATGACCGACGCTGACGTGGACGGATCGCACATCCGTACCCTGCTGCTCACCTTCTTCTATCGACAGATGCCCGAGCTGCTCAAGCGTGGCCATGTCTACATCGGCCTGCCGCCGCTGTACAAGATCAAGCAGGGCAAGAACGAGTTGTATCTCAAGGACGACGCTGCGCTCAATGAATACCTGATCGCAAGCGCAGTGCAGGATGCTGCGTGGATGCCGGCCGAGGGCCCGCCATGGATCCAGGGTGCGGCGCTTGAAACACTGCTGCGCCAGTATCAAGCCGCACTCGACCAGATCGGGCGCCTTGCGCAGCGCGGCGATGCAAGTGTATTCACCGCGATGCTGGAATATGCACCGCTCGAGGATGCAATGTGGACCGATCCGGCCGCGATGCAAGGATGGTCGGACGGCCTGACGTCCAGATTGAACTCGACGGGTCTGGGTCGCCCGCAGTTCAGTCTCGAATTGCGCGCTGCCACCGACCAGCATCCTGCCGCGTGGATGTTGCGGCGCGCCCAGCACGGTGCCGTACACACCTGGGTGCTGCCACGAAGCTTTTTTTCGGGCGCGGATTTTCGCCCCTTGCTCGAGGTGGCGCGAGCCTTGCACGCGCGCGCTTCGGCAGGTGCAGAGGTGCGCCGCGGCAATGCTTCGCAAAGGGTCGACAGCTTCGCGGGTGCGCGCGCCTGGTTGTTCGAAGAGGCGAAGAAAGGCCGGCAGATCCAGCGTTTCAAGGGCCTGGGTGAAATGAATCCCGAACAGTTGTGGGAAACCACCGTCAATCCGGGCACGCGCCGCCTGCTCCAGGTGCGAATCGAAGATGCCCTTGAAGCCGACCAGATTTTCTCAACCTTGATGGGCGACGTGGTGGAGCCGCGTCGCGAGTTCATCGAAACCAACGCACTGCGGGTCGGCAACCTCGATGTTTGACGTTTGGGCGTGGCGTCTGTTTGTGTGGATGGTGCTTTCTGGTACTTGAGCTTTGCGCATTGACCGCGCTACTCTCGAACTCCCTGTTTGTGGTTACCGCAGTTCCTGCAAGAGGCACCCCCGATGAAGCCCAAGTCTCCCTGGCTGGTCTACGGCATTTGTTCGGTATTCGCACTGGCGCTGCTGCCATCCGCCGCCTTTGCGCAGGAGGTGAAGAAGTGCACAGAGCAGATGATGATGACGGGTCAGTGTCACATGCAGAATCAGAACAAGGAGGCCAAGCAGGCGCAGCAGGAAAACAAGTTCCCCCATGCGACGCGCAAGCAGCCCCCCAAGCTCGGCGTTCGAGGTAATGAGCGCAAGGCGCTCAATGCCGGCCTGATGGCCGCCAACAGCGGCGATTCCGCCACCGCGCTCAAGGATCTGCAGCCGATTGCCGACTCCAGCAGCAATGCTTACGCCAAGGCCATGGCCCAGATGGGACTCGCGCAGGTCAAGTACCACGACAAGGACACCAAGGGCGCGATCGCGCTGCAGAAGCAGTCGATCGATTCCAACGCGCTCGACAACAACAGCTATTTCCAGGGTCTGGAGGTGCTCGCGCAGCTGTATCTCAACGATGACGATTACAGCAATGCCCTGACCGCGTTGAACAAGTGGAGCAAGGAAAGCGGCGCGCAGTCGGCGGACGTTGAAGCATTGAAAGCCAACGCGTACTACCGCCTGCAGAAGTACCCTGAAGCCATTGCAGCCATCCAGAAGGCCAAATCGCTGAGCACGAAGCCCGAGTCGAACTGGGATCAGATCGAGATGGCCAGTTACTCCGCGATGGGCAAGTACGATCAGGCTGCGAAGCTCGCCGAAGCCGCACTTGCCAAGGATCCAAACAACAGTGCGTTGTTGCACAACGTCGTCGCGATCTACGTCAATGCGAACCAGGACAACAAGGCATTGGCCGTGCTCGAACGCGCGCGCGCGAATGGCCTGATCAAGAACGAAGCCGACTACATGAACATGGCCAAGATGTATGTCAACCTCGGCGAGAGCAGCGGCCATCCCAAGAACGACGCGATGAAAGCCGTTGGCGTGCTGAAGGAAGGCATGAGCAAGGGTATCGTCAAGCCCGGATACGACAGCTACAAGTTGCTGGGTGATTCCTATTCGGTCGCGGGCGACTACAAGAACGCCGCGCAGGCGTATGGCCAGGCCTCCCCGCAGGCAAAAACGGGGCAGGTCGATTTCCTGCGCGGTCTGATGCTGGAGGATCTCGGCCAGCACAAGCAGGCGCGGGACGCATTGAAGCAGGCTGTGGCCAAGGGCGGGTTCAAGCGCGTGGGAGCGGCGTATCTCGAGCTCGGCAATGCCGAGCTTGCGCTGAAGGACAAGGCCGCTGCGATCGCCGCGTACAAGCAGGCCGAGCAGGATCCGGGCAGCCGTGACGACGCACGCCGGATACTGAAGAAACTGGGGCACAAATAACCGTTCCAGTAGTCCCGGGGACAGAAAAGGACGCGCTACAATTTCGACTCTGCCCCTAGGCAAAGTCTTCATGCTGGTGTAACGTTTCAAACTTTTCCGCCGCCTTGGTTGCGGCGCCGTGTCGGATGGAACGGCGGCTGCAGTGGGGCTCGACAGGTCTGCGACTGGTTCAAAACACGATGGCACGTACGTCGGTTCAAGAACGCAATCGGTTCAACTGGTGGCGCACGGTCGCAATCGCGTTTGCGCTCGCGCTGCACGCTGGCGTCATCATCTACCTGCTTGCGCCGGCTGCACCTCCGAACGCTGCGACGGCGAAGAAACAGAACGTCGTGCGCGTGAACATCATTCCGCCGCCGCCGCCACCGCCACCACCACCACCGCCTCCGCCGAAGCCGCCCAAGCAGCCGCCGCCGAAGGTCGTCAAGATCCAGAAGCCGCCGCCGCTTCCGCCGCCGCCGCAACCGCCGCCGCCGGTGCTGGTCCAGACGGTGATGTCGACCCCGTCACCGCCGCCGCAGCCGCCGCGGCCGCCGCCGCCGCCCGCTGACGTCGCGCCGTCGATCGACATCAGCTACAAGATGCGCAATCCGCCGCAATACCCAATCCAGGCGTTGCGCATGGGCCAGCAGGGCAAGGTGATCCTGGCCATCACCATCAATGCCCAGGGTGACGTGGTGGATGTCACCATCAAACAATCGAGTGGATATCGCGTTCTCGATCGTGCCGCCGAACAACAGGCACGCAAGTGGCGGTTCAACCCGGGCGTCAAGAACGGCAAGCCTACCGGTGGCATCGTTCTGGTCCCGGTCAACTTCAGCCTTCGCGGTATCGAATAGAAACTTCACGTGCAATCGATTTGAATCCGTTAAAGTCCGCCCATCAACGTTCCACCTGCTACAAACTTGAAGGAAGGGTAGCGCCATGATCCTAGAAGCAGTCTCCGCCGCCGCCGCACCAGTCGGCAATGCCAGTGCGCAAGCCCTGCAGCATGTGGGTGCAGCGTTCTTTCTCAGCGAGATCCTGAGACATCCGCTCTTGCACGCGATCGACTTCGTCGTGCTGGTCGTGCTCGTCATCATGTCGATCTCGTCCTGGTATTTCATCATTGCGATTGCGATCCGCAACGGATTGCTCCGCTCACGCATGGAAAAGGTGATCCAGAAATTCTGGGATACTCCTTCCGCGCAGGACGCCGTACGGGTGATGGAGAAGCAACCGCGTGCGGAGCCGTTCTCCAAGATTGCCCTCGAGGCGGCCTCGGCCGCGGCGCACCATCAGCGGCATGAAGGCAGCCGCATGGTCGAGGCGCTCAATCGCTCCGAGTTTGTCGATCGCGCGCTGCGTCAGGCGGTCGATCGCGAAAGCCGCAACCTCGAAGGCGGTCTCACACTGCTGGCGACGGTGGGATCCGCGGCGGTGTTCGTGGGCCTGCTGGGCACCGTGATGGGCATCTACAACGCGTTGATCAACCTGGGCGCCAGCGGCCAGTCATCGATCTCGGCCGTGGCCGGCCCGGTCGGTGAAGCGTTGATCATGACCGCCCTGGGCCTGTTCGCCGCCATCCCGGCGGTCATCGCGTACAACGCCTACTCGCGCGCCAACCGCGTGACCATCGCGCATTTCGACGAATTCGCGCACGATCTGCATGACTTCTTCGCAACCGGCGCCCGGGTTGAAAGTGGGTCGCACGGCGTGGCGGCGCGTCCTGCAGCCGCGGTCGCGCCTCCGCCGGCAGCCAAGAAGTAAGGAGGGCTCGTCATGGCCATGAGCACCAATAGCGGCGGCGGTCCCGTCGCCGAGATCAACATCACACCGTTGATCGATATCATGTTGGTGCTGCTGGTCATCTTCATGATTACGGCGCCGCTGGTGCACCACCAGATCAAGATCGATCTACCCCAGCCGAACCCGAACGTGAGGCCGCCGGAGAACCCGCCTACACCGCACACGCTGTTCATCCGCGCGGATGGTTCGATGACGTGGGACAACCTGGCGATCAGCAACGTCGAGCTGGAGGCGCAGCTGGCGACGATCGGCGCGAAGTCGGTCGATCAGCAGCCGCAGGTCCACATCAAGGCCAGCGACGACACGCAATACAATTACCTAGCCGAGGTAATGGCCGAAGCACGCCGCTACAACGTGGTAAAGATCGGCTTCGAGAAGTGAGGGTATGACGCCATGTCAATGAGCACCGGCGACATCAGTGGCACGGAAATCCCGAGGGCCGAAATCAATGTCACCCCGTTGGCGGACGTGATGCTGGTGTTGCTCATCATCTTCATGATCACCGCGCCGTTGATGTCGCACAAGGTCAAGGTTGACCTGCCCAGGGCCAATCCGAATACCAAGCCCAGCACGATCAAGGTGGCGCCGATCGACCTTGCGGTTGAGCCGGACGGCACCGTGTACTGGAATGACAACGAGATCAGCGATGCAGTGTTGAACGCCAAGTTGCGTGCCGCCGCGGCCAATGTGCCGCAGCCGCAACTGAATATCCGCGCGGACAAGACCACGCAGTATCGGGTGATCTGGAAGGTCATGCAGGAAGCAAAGGGCGCCGGAATGGTGCACTTGGGCTTTGTTACCCAGGGCAAAGCCAAGGCGGGTTCGGGGCCTTGAGGCGCGACTGGACAGGCAGGAGACAATGCCGCGCATCGCGCGGCATTTTTTTACGGGTGATTTACGCGAGGATCGCGAGATAGTTGCGCACGGTGCGCGCGAGTCCGTCGTACAGCGCCTCACTGATCAACGCATGTCCGATCGAGACTTCCGCAAGCCCGGGGACCGCGTGGCGGAATGTATCGAGATTCAGCTGGCTCAGATCGTGACCGGCGTTCACGCCGAGTCCGGCGTCCAGGGCGCGCCGCGCAGTATCAACGCAACGGACAAGTTCGGCGGCGGGATCGTCGGCAGAGAATGCATGCGCGTAGGGACCCGTGTACAACTCGATCCGCGCCACGCCGATGGCGCGTGTTTGCCTGAAGCCCTCACGAACACCTGGATCCACGAACAGTGAAACCCGGCAACCACTAGCGTTGAGGGACTCGACCAGTGGCGCGAGCCTGGGCAAATCGTTCGCCAGATCGAAACCGTGGTCGGAGGTGATCTGGCCATCAGCGTCCGGTACTAGCGTGGCCTGGGTGGGTTTTGCGCGAACGGCCAATTCGATGAAACCGGGATAGCCGGGACGGGGCGGCGCGAACGGATTGCCCTCGAGATTGAACTCGACGCCGCGTCGATGGGTCAGCCCTGCCAGCAGCGCGACGTCCTCCTCCGTGACGTGACGGCGGTCGGGGCGTGGGTGCACGGTGATGCCACCGCAGCCGGCGGCGATGCAGGTTTCGGCTGCCGCACGCAGGTTGGGCTCCTCGCCGCCACGCGCGTTGCGCAACACGGCGACCTTGTTGAGGTTGACGCTGAGCACGGTCATTCGCGAGCCTGCGGGAGTGGAATGGGCGAGGCCTCATGACAGGCATGGCCGCGCCACTGTATCGACAATCGCAGACGATCGCACGAATTCGCGGACAAAAAAAGCGCGGAAGCGTGGCTTCCGCGCGGGAGGGTAAAACTTCCACCGCGTCACTGTTCGGGCAGGCGACGGAGGAGGCTTCCGTAAGCGTGTGACCCTGATGGCGTGCCAGAGTTCCCCCGGCCGGGTCAAGGCTCAGGGAGAGCCGGCGGCGGTCGGCTGCAAAGCCACGATGTTGAGGACCTCCCCGCGCCACGCGAGTGCGCCGTGATACCCCGGTGCGGCCTCGAAAGCGACAAGTTGCCAGTCGGGTGTGCGGCCCAAGGCCGGGTCCACCCGCGCCAGCGTCCACTCCGTGCCTGCTTGCCAGGTGAACGCAAGCCGGGCCAGGCCGAACGACAATCCTTCGCCCACGGCCTTCAGGACCGCTTCCTTGGCGCACCACAGGCCTATGAAGGCGTGGTCGCGTGCACCCGAATCGAGCGACGCAAGGGAGGCGGCTTCGACGGGGTCAAAGAAACGGCGGGCGATTTCGAGGGCGCGCGGATTCTTGCCGAGGCGCTCGATATCCACCCCCAGGCCACGCTCGCGCGCAAGCGCGACCAGCGCGTAGTCACCACTGTGCGACCAGTTGAATTCCAGACGCTGCAGATCGCCGTGGCCCGTCACGCCGCGCGCGAGATGGGGTTTGCCGCGCGCGGCCTCGTCCAGCACGACGGATGAGGCAGGAATGCCGAGGTAGGCTGCGAGCAGCGCCAACAGGGGTGCGCGTCCCTGCGAGAACACGTACGG
>JBOHYV010000070.1:0-9121 GCA_050738135.1 Rhodanobacteraceae bacterium
TTCCGGGGGGGGGGGTGGCGGGGCTCGCCGCGGCGCGGGCGCGCCACGCACTGGGCGGCTCATGCTGCCATGGACTGAAGACGTCCATGTCTGGTTCCGCGCGCATCCAAGGCGCGCGGGTTACTTTCCTTTCGGGGAAAGTAACCAAAGCCAAGCGCCCGCACGACGGTTTCGGCAACGTCGTGTTGCCTCAACTCCCCTGCGCTTCTCGCACCAGGCGGGCCGGCGCGAACTCGCACATCCGTGTGCTCGAACATGCGCGCCTTGCTCCCGCTTGGTGCTGCGGTGCAATTCGCTACATCCCTGTAGCTTACCCTTCGCTGCGCTCAGGGCCGCCTTCGGCGTTCAAATCTGCAATCCCTGCCGATTTAGTCGGCGTCGTGCAAGGGCGCGGGGAAAGCTCTGCCTCGTTATCGGCCATCCATGGCCTCGCTCGAAGCAAGATCCAACAGCCCGCTCGCCACACCACGCGCACAGGACGTGCGCCGACGGGGCCCCTCGAACACGACGAGCGGACGATGGAAATGCCCATAGGGTGGCGCACAGGAGGTGCGCCAGTTCGCCGCAGGCACAGGGATGTGCCGTCGGCGAACCCCGGCGGACGCGAGCGAATCCGCAGCACATGGACGTGCGCAGGACGTGTTCGCGGGGTGGCCTTCTCTTTACTCCGGGCATCCTGCCCTCCGCCCTTCGGGCCGGCTTCGCCGTTCTCGTGCGTTCCCGACGCACGAGTGGTAACTTTCTCTTGGCAACGCAAGAGAAAGTTACCCGCGCCCCCGGGAGGGGCGCGAAAAAAGACAGGGATGTCGAAAACGGATCCCGGTCCGCACCGGGATAGTGGCCGTAGCGCGGCAGCCGCCGCGCCATGCGTGACCCGTCAGGCCTCGTCGAGACCCTTGGCCATGTCCTCATCCACCTCGGCCGCAGCCCACTCCATCGCTTCGCGGTCGCGGCGCTCGCGCTCGACGCGGTCGATCTCGTCGATGGTCGGCATGTCGATGGTATGGTCTGCGATTTCACGCAGGGCCAGCACTGTCGGCTTGTCGTTCTCGGCATCGATGCTGGGCTCGATGCCGTTTTCAAGCTGACGCGCGCGGCGGGTGGCCATCAAGACCAGTTCAAAACGGTTGTCGACCACCTTGAGGCAGTCTTCCACGGTGATGCGTGCCATGTGAAGTTCCGGTTGTGTCGCAAACCTCCAGATTACAGCAGCAAGCCGGCATTTGTCGATTGTCTCCGGGCGACGTCCACCTGTTGCACCTGAATGGCTGCCGCCCGGAAATTTTCCATGGCCAATTCATGGACTGATGCGTTCTAGAATTGCACGCTTGCAACGCACCACCCCAGGCCATATAGACGACGCATGCCACGCACCCGCCGCTCACGCATCGCGCACTGCATCGTCCTCGCGGCTTTGACGGCCGTACTGGCCGCCTGTGCGGTCGCGCCGCCGCGCACCGACGATCCGTTGCAGGGCTTCAACCGCAAGATGTTCCAGTTCAACCAGGTCGCGGACAAGGTTGCGATTCGCCCCGTAGCCAAGGCATACGTCAAGGTCACCGGCCCCAGGGAACGCGTCCTGATCGGCAATTTCTTCTCCAACCTGCGCACCCCGATCAGCATCGTCAATGAAATATTGCAGGGGCGTCCGGTGCCGGCGCTGCAATCCACCGCGCGTTTTTTCATCAACACCACCGTCGGTGTTCTCGGCATCTTCGACCCGGCCAGCCGCATGGAGTTGTCCGCACACCCCACCGATTTCGGAGTGACGCTGGCGCACTGGGGTGTACCTGAAGGGCCGTATATGGTACTGCCATTCATCGGTCCGACCACGCTGCGTGACGTGTGGCGGCTTCCGGTGGATACCTATTTCGACCCGCTGGGCTGGTACGCACGCGAGCACGATCTCAAGTGGGATGCACAGTATCTGCCGTCGCTGGCATATCTCGTGACCCTGCGCGCCAGCGCCTTGCCGCTGGACCCGGTGCTGGATTCGTCGTATGACCCGTACGCGTTCATGCGTGATGCCTATCGTCAACACCGTTTGTACAAAATCTACTACGGCGATCCGCCACTCTCCGCGATCGAGCAGTTGCAGGGCACCGCCCCCAGCGGAAAAAACGACCTGGAACTGGACCGGTTGCTGCGGCAACAAAAGGCCTACGAGCAATCACACGGTGCCAACCGGGGCAGCGCACCCGCCTCAGCCGGGTCGTCGATGCCACCCGCTTCCGCCGGCAGTGCCGCCAGGCCCGCTGCAGGCGCTTCATCCGGCGCCGCAACACAGGCACCGTCCGCATCGGCGCCCGCAAATCCGGCACCGGCAAGCTCGGTCCGGCCAGCACCGGCATACCGTGCCAGTCCTGTGCCGGCAGGTTCGAGCAGCTGAACCCGATCAGATCGCGGGCGGGTCGAGCAAATCCGCGACGTCGCATACCTCGGCCAGCGCGTGCAATCCCTCGGGCCAATGCACGACGCGGACCCGTCGGCCCGCCCGGCTGGCGCAGGCGGTCAGCGCCAGCACGCAAGCAAGACCTGCGCTGTCGGCGCGGATGAGCCCGGCGAGATCGAGCTGCGTCTGTCGACCCGCAAGCAAGGCCCGACCACCTTCGACATATGCGCGTGCCGCGGTGGCGAAGGTCAGCACGCCGGAGAGCGCAAGCGTGCCGTCATCAGGTTGATCCACCTTCACCGTACCGCCGGGGCCGGGCGCAGCATGCATGGCATCAGTGTCCCGAACCCTGCTGCATCTGGTCGACGGCGCTGGCGCCTTCTGTTTGCAGGCGCTTGATCAGCCCCTCGATACCCTCCTTGCGGATTTCTGCATCGACCTGATTGCGGTAATTGGTGATGTAGGAAATGCCCTCGATGATGACGTCATAGGCTTTCCACTGCCCGGACGCGGTCTTGCGGAACGCGTAGTCCACCGACAGGTTCTTGCCGTTGTCGAGCAGCACCTGGGTACGCACGATGGTGCGGCGTTGATCGAGCGGACCCTGCGCCGGCAGCACCTTCACAGATCCGCGCGTGTACGCAACCAGTCCCTCGGCATAACGATGGGTCAACGCATCGTAGAACGCACGCGCAAACGCGACGCGCTGCGCGGGCGTGGCATCACGCGCGTGCCGGCCCAGCACCAGCAACGAGGCGTAGTCCATGTCGAAATGCGGCAACACGACGCTGTCGACGACCTTGATCATCTGCTCTGGATGCTTGCGCAATTCGGCCTGATGACCCTGGATGGCCTTGCCCAACTGGTCGGCGATCGACTGCACGATCTGCTGCGGCGTCTGCCCGGAATCCGCCAAGGCAGGCGTGGCAAGCGACACGACCAGGAATGCCGCCACCATCAGCAGCATGGAGCGTTTCAACATGTCCATCTCCTCGCATCCCGCGACTGTCGCGGGACATGGTTGTGGTCAGGGCTTGCCGGACGCCGGGGGCGCACCCGACGTGGAAGCTGGCCCCGAATCGCCGGGCTTCAAGCCACCACTGCTCATGAACTTGCCGATCAGGCTCTCGATGCTCATGGCCGACTGCGTCAGGATCATTTCGTCGCCGTTCTTCAGGAACGTCGGCGAGCCTCCCGGCTCGATGCCAACGTACTGGTCTCCCAGTAAACCGCTGGTGAATATCACGGCCGAGGAGTCGTCGGGAATGTCCTGGTACTTCTTGCTGACCGACATGACCACCAGCGCGTCCATACGCTGCGGCTCCAGCTGGATGGACTGCACGTTGCCGATGCGCACGCCCGCGATCTTGACCGGCGCGCGCTCCTTCAACTGGCCGATGTTCCGGAACCGTGCCTTGATCATGTAGCTGTCGCCACCGCTGAGGTTGGCCACCGACGTGGTCTGCGTCGCCAGGTAGGCGAGCGCGGCGAAGCCGAGCAGTATGAATAATCCAGTGCCGATGGCATAGGAGCGTCTTGGATTCATTGTCTTGTTGCCATGTTGATCGCGAAGTAACCAAACACTGTCATCCCCTTCGTCCTCGTCATTCCGGGGCCGTTCGCAGCTTCATTGCGAACGGAACCCGGAATCCATTTTCCGCGAGCATGAGGTGTCGGCGTTTTGGTTCCGCTCGCCTCAGCGGCGAGCGGGCTACTTTTGTTTCGGCAAAAGTAGCCAAAACCATTGCGCCGGACATGACGGTTCCGGCAACCTCGTGTTGCCGAAACTTCCCTGCGATGCTCGCCGATCGCGCGCCGGCGCGAACTCGGCCACCCATGGCCTCGAGCATGCGCGCCTTGCTCGCGCGTTCGGCTGTGCTTCTCGGCGTCATGCAACGGCGCGGATTTCGCTCCTACGACCGGCCATCCATGGCCTGCACAATCGATTACGCTGATGATTTCGGTCATGTCATGAACGCCGTCATCACGAAATCGAACGCAAGGATCACGATCGACGAAAACACCACCGTGCGGGTAGTCGAATAGGCCACGCCCTCGCTGGTGGGCGGCGCAGTGTAACCCTGGAACACCGCGACCAGACTGACCACGCCGCCGAACACGATGCTCTTGTACAGGCCGTCCAGAATATCGCGTTGCAGCGACACCGTGGACGTCATGTTGCCCCAGAAGGTGCCGTTGTCGAGGCCGAGCCAGGTGACCCCGACCAGATGCCCGCCGAAGATGCCCATCGCGTTGAACACGCACGCCAGCAGCGGCATCGCGATCACGCCTGCGAGAAAGCGCGGCGCGGCCACGTAGGCCAGCGGATCGACCGCCATCATGCTCATCGCATCCAGTTGATCGGTGGCGCGCATCAATCCGATTTCCGCGGTCACCGCGGTACCGGCGCGCCCGGCCACCAGCAATGCCGTCACCACCGGCCCGAGTTCGCGAAACAGGCTCAGCGCGACCACGGTGCCGAGCGCGGCAGTGCCACCGAAGATCGACAGCGTGTAATAGAGCTGCAGCGCCAGCACCATGCCGACGAACAATCCGCAGGTCATCACGATCACGAGACTCATCGCGCCAACGAACCAGATCTGCCGACACAGCTCGCGCCAGTAGCGCAGGCTTTTCGGCAACGCGCCCAGCACCGCGACGAAAAACAGCCCGCACTCCCCGACCGAGGCGATGCCTTGCAACAACCAATGGTGTCGCAGGTTGGCGTTCATCTCCCGCCGTCCGCGAAGCCGAGCTCGGTCGCGTAATCCGGCGCCGGATATTGAAACGGCACCGGGCCGTCCGCTTCGCCTCCGAAGAATTGCCGCGTCCACGGCGAATCCCGGTGTTCAAGTTCGTCCGGCGCACCCTGCGCGACCAGCTTGCCGTTGGCTATCAGGTACACGCGCTCGGCCACCTGACGGATCGCGGCGAGTTCATGCGCGACCAGGATCGAAGTGATGCCGAGTGTCTTGTTGAGCGTCCTGATCAAACGCAGCACCTGGTTCAGCGCGATCGGGTCCAGCCCCACGAATGGCTCGTCGTAGAGGATGAGCATCGGGTCGAACACGATCGCACGCGCCAACGCCACCCGCCGCGCCATGCCGCCCGACAACTCGGCCGGCATCAGGCCGGCGGCGCCACGCAGACCGACCGCCTGCAGCTTGATCAACACGATGTTGCGCAACAGTTCTTCCGGCAACTTCGCGTGCTGGCGCAACGGGAACGCCACGTTCTCGAACACGTTGAAGTCGGTCAGCAGCGCCGAATTCTGGAACAGGAAACCGATGCGCTCGCGCAACTCGAACAGGGCGCGGCGCGACAGGCCCGCCACCTCCCTGCCATCCACCCGCACGCTGCCCGCATCGGGGCGCAACTGGCCGGTCAGGTGCCTGAGCAGGGTGGTCTTGCCGGTGCCGGACGGCCCCATGACCGCGGTGATGCCGCCACGCGGCACGTCGAGATCCAAGCCATCGAAAATCGTTTTCGCACCGATGCGCGCGCGCAACCCGCGTACCTCGACCAGTGCATCGGCAGGCGGGGAATGATCGGCGATCGCGGCATTCATCGTGGATCGGCGGAAACCTGACTCAGGGCAAGTTAGGGTAGCGGAGCGTCCCACCCTCAAGCCAGCAACTGCGCGACCAGGGTTTGGTGGCGATCCGGCGGCAAGGACCCGCCCCCACGTGCAGCATGCACGACGGCCTGCAATGCGCCGACCGCGGCGTCGAAATCATCGTTGACCACGATGCAGTCGAATTCGTGGGCGTGGGCGATTTCCTCGCGTGACGCCGCCAGCCGCTTCTGGATGGTGGCTTCACTGTCGGTGGCGCGTGCGCGCAGGCGGCGTTCCAGTTCGGCACGCGATGGCGGCAGGATGAAGATCGACACGCATTCGGGCATCGCACGCCGTACCTGTGCCGCACCCTGCCAGTCGATTTCCAGCAGTACGTCGCGTCCGGCCGCGAGGCTCGGTTCGACGGCGGTGCGCGAAGTCCCGTAGCAATTCCCGAACACGTCGGCATGCTCCAGGAAATCGCCGCGCGCGACCATGCGCCCGAATGCCGCACGATCAACAAAGTGATACTGGACGCCGTCCGTCTCGCCGGATCGCGGCGCACGCGTGGTGTGCGAGATCGACAGCGTGATGCGCGGCTCACGCGCCAGCAACGCGTTGACCAGCGTGGACTTCCCGGCTCCCGACGGCGCCGCAACGATGAATAGTCTGCCGATCATTCCAGATTGAACCTGAATCACACGTAGAGCCTGAAACCCGCATGGTTGTGTGGTTTTGCCAATGCGCGAAAGCGCGTGGGTGCAAGCATGGCTACGGCCCCTTACGGTGTGCGTTGCAGTTTACCGGCTCCGCGGGAAACGCCCCACAGCGTTACGTTACCTGTACCGATATCGCGGTCTGGTGTTCCAGTGCCCCCGGATAGGCAATAATCTCAAACCATGAGGCACAGAGCGGTTTCGATGGATATCTCGGTCACCTTCGAGCCAAGGTAAGATAATGGCACGCGCAAACTGGACCTACATGCTGCGTCTGCTTAGACGCAATCCCGACCGAATCCGCATGGATCGATTGGCCGAGTACATGCGGGAGTTCGCAAAGCTACTCGGACTTGAGAACCAGCCCGTCTTCCAGGGTGTTCGTAAGGCCAGCACCGGCATCCAGGCATCGATCCCGGTTTCGCACCAGAGGGCGGCATTCGTGCGCGTCCGAGAAGCACGGTCACAACCTGACAGCAAATCGGCGATCGCGCTGCGCAACATCGAGGCGATGCTGGGCGAGGATTCCATCAAGCAAGCCGAACTGCGTGACTCCCGCAAGGTCGTGTATTTGTTCCATGCCCCCGCGCTCAATGATCCCGTCGAGGCACGCATTCAGCAGCCGGGCGAGGTTGACGGCACGATCACCGGCATCGTCGGCGCCGACGACACCATGCACTTACACCTACGCGATCATCTTGGACGCGACCTTCGCCTGATAGTGCGTAGTGAAGAGCTGGCGCGTGCCTTGTTGTCGCGTTTTCGTCTAGGGTCGGTGCGTGTGTCCATTCACGGAACGTGGGTGCGCACGGAACACGGCTGGATTCCCGAAAGCAACAAGTGCACGGTCGATCGCTTCGAAGCGCTAGATGACACCTCGCCACTTGAAATCTTCGATGCGATCGATGCGATCGCTGGCAATGGCTGGAAGGATGTTCCGGATTCGGACGCGGCGTGGCGCGATCTGCGGGGCATCCAGTGATGCCCACGGACTTTCCGCGAGTCATCACCGTCGATGCCAATGTGCTGATCGCATACGTCGGTCGATCTCACGCCTCGGATGATCGACGTCGTTTAGCGTACTTCTTCGGTCAGGTCGAGAAATCAAAAGCCAAGATGGTCATCCCGACGCCCACCTTGGCGGAATATCTTGCACGCGCAGATCGGGCCGCCCTTGAGTCCATCGATCGTCTCGAACACAAAAGCTTTGTTCTGATCGCACCCTTCGACAGGGCGTCCGCGTATGAGTGCGGACTGATGGATGCTGCCGCGCTCAATCGCGGAGACAAGCGTGACGGACAGAAAAACGCGTGGCAAAAGATCAAGATCGATCGCCAGATCGTTGCGATTGGGAAAGTACACGGCACGCAGGTGATCCTGTCCGACGATGACGATGTGAGCGCTGCCGCCATGCGCGTGGGCATCCGGACGTTCAAGGTAAAGGATCTGCCTCTCCCGGTCAGCCAGGGAGAGCTGAAGCTCCCCAAATAGGTGTGCGTTGCAGTTTACCGGCTCCGTAGGAAACGCCCTACAAGATGCCGGGCAATCGCCCGATACCGACACTGCTGGCAGGCTGACACACGCACCGGCGCCGGGAACTTCGGACGCTACCGACGGTGAAGTACCGCCGCATCCGGCGTTTCGTGCTGGCCCATTATTGGCATCGTGACCCAGCTCACGTTCTTGATGGTTCCATTCCGGATGATCGGAAATGCGCCGGGGAAGGATGCGAACGGCCTCCTTGGGATGGATGAAAGCTCAATCATTCCCCGGCGCAACTTTTCCCGCGCGCCTTTTGCGGGCGCAAATCACACATTCGGGTCGGGGGCGATCAATCCCGCGTTGTTGTCGTCGGTTGATCCAAACAGCGGCACTGCGTCGGCACCGGGTTCGTCAGGCGCTTCATGGATGACGTTCGCCGATGAAGCCGACGCTGGTTACGCCGATACAGCAGGCACAGGCGGCAATTGAGCCAAGGCGTCCGCCAGCATCTGGTATGCACTCGCTGTAGTGGCGAGCTGCTCGGGCATCTTCCCCACTTCACGCGCCGCAACTTCGAGCCGTCTCATGATCGCGGGAACGGCTTCATCGGGAATGCCGCCCACCTGTGCTCCACGGTAGTTACTCAATAGGCACTGGATCGCCTTGGGCAAGCGCTTGGCGTCCGGCTCGCTGTTGGCGAGGCGGTACGGCAGTTTCCACGTTGTCGGCTTGCTTGCATCCGGCACGTACGCGAAACAGCGCGCCGGCAGATGATATTTGTGATGCTGGAGTTCACCGGCCGCTTCGGGGCTCGCAGCCAACTGCGCCGGCTCGCCCGGCTGACCATGCGCCAAGGCCTTGTAATTCCATTTCTATATCAATAGAGTAATAATATCCCCACCTTGGCTGAGTTGGGTGGGCGACATGGCAAGAACCGCAAAAGGGCAGCCGGTCGTGGCGAAAGCGCGTCAGGCG
>JBOHYV010000071.1:0-9068 GCA_050738135.1 Rhodanobacteraceae bacterium
CGAGTTCGCCGTCGGTGTTGAGCTGGCGCAATTGATCAGGCGTTACATACACGCGGCGGATTCTGCCAGCGAATTCGAAGTTGCGAACCTGATCCGCATCGGCCTTGTTCAACGCCTTGCCGGCCAATAGTTCCTGCAACTTGCGCTTGCGTTCCTTCTTCGCGGCGGCCTTTTCACGCGTCTCACGTTCGGCGGCTTCGCGCTCGGCGCGATCGGCTTTGGCGCGCAAGGCGAATGCCTGCGCCAAGTCGAGCTCATTGGCCGCGCGTGGTTTGCGCGTTTCCGGTTTGTGCCGGACGCCCTTGTCCGGTTTGGGCCTGGATGATGGCTTGAAACCGGCCTTCAGCAATTGGTCTCGCAGGGAATCACTCATGACGGAACTGATGCGCAATCAAGCAGCATGGACCAGATGCCGGGTAGCCAAAACCTGGAAAGCTCGTCATTCCGGGGCTGTTCGCGACAAAGTCGCAGACGGCCATGGAATGGCCAGCGGGAGGGGCCTCGATGACATCGGGACTGCTCCATGTTGGCAGCAACGACCGCATTCGAAGCGGCTGTTGTGAAAAGTCAGCCATGGATGGCCCTTCTAGTATTTCAATCCTTGAGGCTTTTCAAAATTCCGACTACACCCGGCGATGCAGCAATCACGACCCAAGTTTTTGAACGAAGCGGCTGTTGTGAAAAGTCAGCCATGGATGGCCCTTCTAGAGTCGATGGTTTTCAATTCTCCCGGAATATGGCAACACCCATCGAGGCCGCGAACACGGACGTTCGCATCAATAATGCGGCGGGGGCGGTTCCTCATGCGCGTCATCCGACAAACTCGTACGCAACGCCGAGAGCTCCCGGCGCAATTCCGTCAGCGCGTTCTCGAGTTGCAGCAGGCGCCGTGACTGCTGCGCCTCGCTGTCGTTCAAGGAAGCCACCGCGTCATCGAGGAAGGTCAGCTTCAACTCAAGTTCGTCCATGCGATCGTCGGGTGGCGTCGGGGTCATGCTCGATTCCCGGGTGGGGTCACGCTGCGTCCGCGTCCGATGCCGTAATACGCCAGTCCGGCGGCTTCAACCACGGCGGGATCGTACAGGTTGCGGCCGTCGAAAATCACGGGCGTCTTGAGCGCGGCCTTGATGCGGGCAAAATCCGGGCTGCGGAACACCTTCCATTCGGTGACCACCGCCAGCGTGTCGGCGCCATCGAGGGTCGCCGAAAGATCGTCGCACAACACTAGGTCGCCACGCTCGCCATAGATGCGCGCGGTTTCACCTGCTGCCTGTGGATCAAATGCGCGAACGCTCGCCCCGGCCTGCCACAGCGCCTCCATCAGCACCCGGCTGGGCGCCTCGCGCATGTCGTCGGTGTTCGGCTTGAAGGCCAGGCCCCACACCGCAACGGTGAGTCCACCCAACTTGCCGCCAAAGTGACGTTCGATCAGATCGAACAGCTTGCGCTTCTGGTCGTGGTTCACCGCCTCGACGGCGCCCAGCAACCGCGCGTGATAGTCGCGCGCACGGGCGGTGTGCTCCAGCGCCTGCACATCCTTGGGGAAACAGGAACCCCCATAACCCGTGCCGGGATAAATGAAACTGTAGCCGATGCGGGGATCGGCGCCGATGCCATGCCGCACCATCTCGACGTCGGCGCCCACGCACTCGGCAATGTTGGCGATCTCGTTCATGAAGCTGATCTTGGTCGCCAGCATCGCATTGGCGGCGTACTTGGTGAGTTCGGCGGAACGCTCGTCCATCACCACGATGCGATCGTGGTTGCGATTGAACGGTGCATACAGCGATTTCAGCAGGTCGACGGCCCGCGACGAGGACGATCCGATGAGGATGCGATCGGGCTTCATGCAGTCGTCGACTGCATTGCCCTCCTTCAGGAACTCGGGATTGGACACCACGTCGAACACGATTTCCAATCCGCGCTCTTTCAATGCCGCGTCGATTTCGGCGCGCACTCGATCGGCGGTGCCGACCGGCACGGTGGACTTGTCCACCACCACCACGTATCCGGTGAGGTGTTCCCCGATGCTGCGCGCCACGCTGAGTACGTAGGAAAGGTCGGCGCCGCCGTCTTCGTCGGGCGGCGTTCCGACCGCGATGAAGATCGTGTCGCCGTGCGCGACTGCCGTTTTCGCATCCGTGGTGAACGCCAGCCGCCCGGCCTCGTGGTTGCGCTTGACCAGCACTTCCAGGCCCGGCTCGAAAATGGGAATCTCGCCGCGCTCGAGCCGCGCGACCTTGTCCGCATCCACGTCCATGCACAACACATGGTTACCCATTTCGGCGAGGCAGGTTCCCGTGACAAGGCCGACGTAGCCGGTACCGAAGATGGTCAGTTTCATATGCGCTTCCTTGATCGCAAAACAGCAATTTTAGCGGGGGTCAGAGTGCACTTTCCGTCCGCCAGATCAGGGCACCTTCGATGTGGTTCATGGGAAAGTGCACTCTGACCCCGGTTTAGACCCCAAGTCGGTCGAGCACGCCACGCAGGTCGTCCGGCAGCGGTGCAGAAAAGCTGTAGGCGTTTTCGCCCAGCTCGAATTCGAAACGCGCCGCGTGCAGAAACAGCCGCTTCAGGCCGAACTGGTGAAAGCGCTTGTTGGCATCGCGATCGCCGTATTTGGGGTCGCCCGCCAGCGGATGGCCCGCGTACGTGGCGTGCACCCGGATCTGGTGGGTGCGCCCGGTCGCGAGCGTGGCCTCGACCAGGCTGCAACCGGAATATCGTTCGATTTGCCGGAAGAATGTGAGCGCGGGCTTGCCGGCGTCATCGACACGCACCATCCGCTCGCCGCCTTGCAGGCCCGATTTCCGCAACGGCGCGTTGACATCGAATTTTGCACGCGCCAGCTTGCCGGTCATCAGGCACAGGTACTGCTTCTTCGTTTCGCCTGCGCGGATCCGCTCCTGAACGCCGATGAGGCCACGCCGCGAACGTGCAAACACCAGCACACCGGAGGTGTCGCGATCCAGTCGATGCGCGAGTTCCAGGTGATCCTTCGGCCGCGCCGCACGCAACGATTCGACTGCGCCGAAAGTGATCCCGCTGCCGCCGTGGCTGGCGATGCCGGCCGGTTTGTCGATCACGAGGAAGTCGCGATCCTCGAAAATCACTGCGCGGCGGATTTCCTCCAAGATCGCCGCGCCCGGTGCAGCGGGCGCTTCATGCGCGGCGGTCCTGACCGGCGGAATCCGCACACGATCACCCTCCGCCAGGCGGGTATCGGGCTTTGCCCGCCGGCCGTTCACCCGTACCTGACCGGTGCGCAGCAGCCGGTAAATATGGGTCTTGGGCACACCCTTCAGCATGGCGGCCAGACAGTTGTCCACGCGCTGGCCATCACGTTCCGGCCCAATCTCGACGGTACGCACCGAACTGAAGTCCTTGGCCGAAGTTACCGTCCCCATTGGAAAAAATCCTTTGCGATGATAGGATTGCCCCGCGTCAAGCAGGCTCTGGCCCCGCATGGGCAACCCTGCACTCGTTCGCTGCGCGGACAAGGCTTCCGCCTGCCATTCCTGACCGGGAGCAGCCGGTACCCTGTAATCGTAACGTTCGGGTCGATGTTTGCCCACCGTCGCCATGACGGTGCGGGGACTCGGGACGCAAACAATCCAATCATCACCCGCCGGGACCATTGATCGGACCCGGCGACTGCCGCCAGGCGCGGCATGTCATTCGGCCGGCCGCCCCGTGAGGCGCCGCCGAAGACGCGTTGTCGCGCCGGCGACCTCAAGGAACTCAAAATGAAACGCATGTTGATCAACGCGACTCAGCGTGAGGAGTTGCGTGTGGCCATCGTCGATGGCCAAGCCCTGTACGACCTCGACCTCGAAATCCCCTCGCGCGAACAAAAGAAGTCGAACATCTACAAGGCCCGCATCACCCGGGTCGAGCCTTCGCTGGAAGCCTGTTTCGTCGAATATGGCGCCGAACGCCACGGCTTCCTGCCGCTGAAGGAAATCGCGCACGAATATTTCATACCCGGTGTCGATCACAACAAGGCCGGCATCCGCGAGCTGCTGAAGGAAGGCCAGCAGCTGATCGTTCAGGTCGAGAAAGAGGAACGCGGCAACAAGGGCGCCGCGCTCACCACTTATATCTCGCTGGCCGGCCGCTACATGGTGCTGATGCCGAACAGCCCCAATGCGGGAGGGGTGTCACGCCGCATCGAGGGCGAGGACCGGCAGGCGTTGAAGGAAGCGCTGCAACACGTGACGGTGCCCGACGACATGGGCCTGATCGTGCGCACCGCCGGCGTCGGTCGCGACGCCGAGGAACTGCAGTGGGATCTGGACTACCTGCTGCAACTGTGGAAGGCCATCTCCGAGGCCGCCGCCGCGAAATCCGCACCGTTCCTGATCTACCAGGAATCGAAACTCTTCATTCGCGCGCTGCGCGATTACCTGCGCGCCGACATCGGTGAAATCCTGATCGACGAGCCGGCGCTGTACGAGGACGCGAAGGAATTCATGCAGCAGGTGATGCCCAACAGCTTGCGCAAGTTGAAGCTGTACGACGAAACCACCCCGCTGTTCACGCGCTTCCAGATCGAAACCCAGATCGAGAGCGCCTACGACCGCAACGTGCGGCTGCCGTCGGGCGGCTCGATCGTGATCGACCCGACCGAGGCGCTCACCTCCATCGACATCAACTCGGCGCGCGCCACCAAGGGCACCGACATCGAGGACACCGCGTTTCACACCAACTGCGAAGCCGCGGTCGAGGTCGCGCGCCAATTGCGCATTCGCGACGTCGGCGGTCTGGTGGTGATCGATTTCATCGACATGGAAAACTCGCGTCATCAGCGCGAGGTCGAGGAAAAGCTCCATAACGCGCTCAAGCTCGATCGCGCCCGTGTGCAGCTCGGCCGCATCTCGCGCTTCGGCCTGATGGAACTGTCACGCCAGCGCCTGCGTCCGAGCCTGGAAGAGTCCACCCAGATCGTGTGCCCGCGCTGCGATGGCCACGGCCGTATCCGCGGGATCGAATCGCTGTCGCTGTCGGCACTCCGGTTGATCGAAGAACACGCGATGAAGGAAAACACCGGGCAGGTGCTGGTGCAGGCGCCGGCCCGCGTCGCGAATTTCCTGCTCAACGAGAAACGTTCCAGCGTCGTCGAAATCGAGCTGCGCCACAAGGTGCACGTGGTGGTGGTCGCCGACCATAACCTGGAAACGCCGCATCTCGAAATCACCCGTATCCGCGAAAGCGAAATGGGTGAGCACGCCAAGCCCAGCTACGAGCGGCTGACCGAAGCTGCGGCCGCGCCGACGCCGCGCATGGGCATTGTCACGCATGGTGAAGAGCCCGCGGTGAGCGGCATCCAGCGGGCAACCCCGATGCCGCAGCGCGAGGAAATCGCACCGCCGCAGCCAGCCGCGCCCGCCCCCGCGCCTGCTGCAACCGCCGCGGCCTCCGGCGGTCTGCTCGGCCGCCTGTTCGGCTGGTTCCGCAATCCGCCCGCACCGGAGGCGACGCTCGCAGAGCTGATGCAGGCGTCGAACACAGCGCAGTCCGACGGCGCGCAATCACGTGAACGTCCTTCCGAGCGGCGCGTGCACGCATCGTCCAACGGAACCCGCCGCCATGATCGCGACGGCAATTCCCGCCGCTCGCGCCAGCAGAACCCGCAATCATCGAAATCCGCGCACGCGAAGTCCGGCAAGCAGCGCACGGAGGATCCACAGCGTCCAAAGCGCCAAGCTTCGAAACAGGCGAACACTGCGCCGGTGAAGTCCAACGGATCGCGCACCCCCGAGCCCGCTGCCCCGCGGGACGAGCCCGCGGGCACCGAGCAGCATGCAACGCCGCGCTCCGCCAATGCGAGGCCTGCAGACTCGCAGACCACCGTGACGAAACCTGCCGAAGTGGCGGCTGCCTCCAGCCAGGGCAATGCGGACGATGCGACGAACTCCGCTACCACCAGCCAGGGCAATGCGGACGGTGCGACGAACTCTGCCGACGCCGCCTCGACGACAAATTCGACCGGTACCGGCAAGCGTCGCCGCGGTCGTCGCGGCGGACGGCGCCGCAAGCACGCCAGTGCAGCGGAAACCGGGGCGGCACCCACGACGCCGCGCGACATCGACGACGAGGATGCCGATCGCGGGGGCGCAGCGCCGCACGCCACCGCTCCGGCGCCGGCCCCTGCGCGCAAACCGTCCGGGCATTTCGAGGTCGCGTCTGCCGAGCCGCACGTGCCCTCGACCCCACCGTCCGCTCCGTCCGCTCCGCCAGCCACGCACGCGTCGGCCAATTTCACGGCACCTTTGTTCGGGACACCCGCGCACGAGTCCGGTGCATCGCCCGCGGCGGCGCCGGTGCCACCGCCGCCCGAGCAAAAACCGGTAGCAACACCGCCGATCGCATCGACAGCACCGCGGTCCACGAATGACCACGCTGCGTCCGACACAGCGCGGACGCCCACGCCAGTGACGCCTCCGCCCCCGCCCGTACCCGCACAGGCCTCGCCATCGACGCCGCCGCTATCGGCTGCGCCTGCCGCACCGCGTGCGCAGGAACCGGTCCATCCCGCCGAAGCGATCGCTCCTGCGATGACTACCCCTCAACCGTCGCCAGCCCCGGCAACTGCAACGCCACCTGCCCATACGGCTGCCCCGGTCACGCCGAAACCGGAACCGGTCACGCCGTCGTTGTTTGCGGCACCGCCGTCTGCACGACCCGCTGCGCAACCGTTGCCGCGTCACCCGGCGATCCCGACGCCGCGACCATTGTCCGGCGCGATTCGCCCGATCCTGGCGCCCGGCATCCTGCCGCCCAAGCCACTACCGGCCCCGGCGGCACCACCCGCGGAGCCCGCGCAAACGGACAAGCCACCGGAATAGCCGGTAGGGCGGACATTGTCCGCCGCCGTGAATCCGCAACCATCATGAGGCGGCGGGCAATGCCCGCCCTACTTCGTGATGCTGCCATCAGGGGCGATCGCAAAACGAACCCTCACCCAACAAACTGTGCGCGGACAGCACGTGCGCCAGCGCGATGACGTGTTGGACCCCGAGCTTTTCGAACAGCCGCTGTTTGTAGGTGGACACGGTCTTGGCACTCAGGTGCAGGCGATTGGCGACTTCGTTGACGGCCAGCCCGCGCGCGAGCATCAGCGCGACTTCCAGTTCCCGCGACGACAGCGATTCCAGTGGCGACGCATCGCCGTCCACCGCCGCCAGCGCCATTTCACGCGCGACCGCGACGTCCAGGTAGCGATGTCCCTGCGCCACCCTGCGCACCGCGGTCAGCAACTCGTTCGTGGGACAACCCTTGGTGAGATAACCGAGCGCCCCGGATTGCAACAGCCGGCGTGGAAACTGAGCGTCCTGCACCATCGTGAGGATCACGATGTGGGTGGGCAGGCCGGAGCGCTGCACGCGTTCAGTCAGTTCGATGCCGCTCATGCCGGGCATGTGCACGTCGATCAATGCCACATCGGGTTTGCTTGCACGTATCAGGCGCAACCCGTCTTCCGCATTGTCGGCTTCGCCCACAACTTCGACGTCGGGCTGGCCGGCAAGGATCAGGCGGAACCCCGAACGCACCAGCTCGTGATCGTCCACCAATACCACGCGGATCATGCCCCTCTCCCCAGAGTGCGCCGATGCGGGTATCCGACCCTAAACGCGGTGTCCGGCGATTGCAAGGGCCAAGCCATGTGCGATTCAAAGCACCTGGAATGTCGGTATGCACACTTGGACCTGGACACGCCGCGCGATCGCCGCGCTGGAAGCCGAAGCCGCACGCTCGGCCGACACCCACCTGATCCGCCTCGATCTGCCGGCATTTTCCGGCATACCACTGTATTTCAAGGACGAATCGGTGCATCCGACCGGCAGCCTGAAACACCGACTTGCACGCTCGTTGTTCCTCTATGCGATCTGCAACGGCTGGCTGGTCGAAGATCTCCCCGTGATCGAAGCGTCCAGCGGCAGCACCGCGATTTCGGAAGCGTATTTCGCACGCATGCTCAATCTGCCGTTCTTTGCAGTGATGCCGCGCAAGACATCACGACAGAAAATCGCGCAGATCGAGTTCTTCGGCGGCCAATGCCATCTCATCGATGACACGGACGTATACGGCGCGGCGCAGAAACTCGCCGACCGGTGCCACGGTCATTACATGGCCCAGTTCACCCACGCCGAGCGCGCGACCGACTGGCGCGGCAACAACAACATCGCTGAATCGATTTTCCGCCAGATGGAACACGAGGCCGATCCGGTGCCGCGCTGGATCGTGGTCAGCGCCGGTACCGGCGGCACTTCGGCCACGCTCGGACGTTACATCCGTTACGGCTGCGCGCACCGCGGTGAAACCCGGCTGGCGGTGGTCGATCCCGAGAATTCGGTTTTCCTCGACTATTTCAACACCGGTGATGCAAGCCTGAAACTCGAACGCGGCTCGCGCATCGAGGGCATCGGTCGCCCACGCGTGGAACCTTCGTTCCTGCCCGGCGTGATCGATCGCATGATCCGGGTCGCCGATGCGGACACGATGGCGGCATTGCGCGTGCTGGAGAAACTGCTGGGGCGCCGCTGCGGCGGTTCCACCGGCACCAACTTCGTGGGCGCACTGCAATTGATGGCGGAAATGAAAGCTGCCGGCGAAATCGGCCCCGTGATCACCCTGATCTGTGACGGCGGCGAACGCTACGCCGGAACTTATTACAACGATGCATGGCTTGCGTCCGAACACATCGATGTCGCGACGGCGCAGGCAACGCTCGCGCACCTCGCGCATACCGGCGAGGCGTAGGGCGGACACCGTCCGCCGGCGCCACACGCGTCACCACCACGATCGGTGTCAGCATCCCTCGCCGCGCTTGCCTGGCAGGCGCGACGGCCCCCTTCGCATCGAAGGGGTGCTTTTCTTCCCCCCTTCCAAAGGAAGGGGATTGAGGGGGATGGCTCTTGTCGCGCAAGACCATTTCCGGCGCCGGATCGGCAGTAGGGCGGGCACTGCCCGCCGACACCGGTGGACGATCTCCGCCCTACGTCATCGCCACCGCATCGGTGGTGGTGGGCAGGCCGATCTTCCTGCAGAAGGCAGGCCGCCAA
>JBOHYV010000072.1:0-9011 GCA_050738135.1 Rhodanobacteraceae bacterium
GTTCCGAAGCCATCGGTGGCGTGATCCAGATTTTCCTGCGCCACGCGCCGGGTACGTTTGCACCCAATGCAAGCGTCGGGGTTGGCAGTTGGAATCATTGGAAGGCAGGCGCGGGGTTTTCCGCCGCCGGCCAGCGCGGCTGGGTGTCGGTGCAGGCTTCGCACGACCAGACCAAGGGCATCAATGCATGCCGCGTTGGCGCGGCCGAGGCCTTCGCTGGCTGCTTCGCCGACCAGCCCGATCGGGATGGGTTCCACAATCGTGCGCTGACCTTGCACGGCGCCTATCACTTCAACGACAAATGGAGCGCCGATGGCCTGGCGATGCGGACCGAAGGCTTGAACAAGTACGACGGTACTTTCAGTGATTCCGACGCTTACGCAACCCAGGTCGCGGGCGGCCAGCTGCATTTCCGCGCCAATGACAAGGTCGACTTGACCTTGCGCGCGGGGCAGAGCGCCGACTTCGACCGTGACTTCCTGGCTTCGACTCCAATCGACTTCACCGACACCCGACGCACGCTCGGATCGGTGCAGGCCGACATCGCTGGCGTGGGCGGATTGCTGACGGCGGCCTTTGACTGGCAACGCGACGAGGTCGCCAGCAGCACGCTGTACGCGGTGACGACGCGCACCAATCGCGGGCTGTTCGCGCAATGGCAGGGCAACTTCGGGTCGCAGTCGCTGCAGGCCAACCTGCGGCGCGACCAGAACAGCCAGTTCGGCGGCAAGTCCACCGGCAGCTTGTTGTGGGGCTGGAACTTCGCGAAAAAGCTTCGCCTGACCGCGAGCTGGGGCACGGCCTTTCGTGCACCAACCTTCAATGATTTGTACTTTCCCGGCTTCAGCAATCCCCAGCTCGCCCCGGAAAGCTCGCGCAATTTCGAAATGGGTTTGCGCGGCACGCCGGCATGGGGACATTGGTCGCTCAGCGCGTACCGCGACGAGATCCGCAACGCCGTCGCGCTCGATCCCGCGTTCGTGCCGGAGAACATCGACAGCGTGCGGATCGATGGCCTTGAAGGCGTGATCGGCGGCAAGCTGGCCGGTTGGGACTTGCGTGCGACGGCGACACTGCTGAACGCGCGTGACGATGCAGCCGGCGGCTTCGACGATGGCAACGAACTGCCACGCCGTCCGCGTCAGAGCGTGCGCTTCGACGCCGACCACGACTTCGGCCGCTTCAGCTTCGGCGCGAGCTGGTACCTTGCGGGTGGTCGTTACGACGACATCGCCAACCTGCATCCGCTCGGCGGCTACGCGCTGGCGAACCTGCGCGCGTGCTGGCAGCTCGGTCCCGCCTGGAAACTGCAGCTCGCGCTCAACAACGTGTTCGACAAGGACTACGAAACCACGTGGTACTACAACCAACCGGGACGCAACTTCATGCTGACGTTGCGTTGGAGGCCGGACCATGATTGAGAAGCCGTTGTCGCGACTGCCACAGGAAACCGGGGTCAGAGTCACTTTTCGAAGGCGCCGCAAGCGAGCCGGATCACGCGCGAAAACTGACTCTGACCCCGGTTTCCTGCCGTGAACGATATACCGACGCCCACACTGCTTTCCTGGAGCGGCGGCAAGGATTGCCTGATGGCGCTCGCGGCGCTGCGTGACGATCCGGCGTGGCGGGTTGTCGCGTTGCTCACGACCATCACCGGCACGTTCGAGCGGGTCTCGATGCACGGAATCCGGCGAGACGTCCTGCAGGCGCAGGTCGCGGCCATCGGGCTCCCCTTGATCGAGTGCAGGATCGATTGGCCGTCCAGCAATGCCGCCTACGAAGCCGCACACGAAAACGCGCTGCGGCAAGCCCGCGAGCGCTGGCCCGACCTCCACCATTGTGCTTTCGGAGATTTGTTTCTGGCAGATGTGCGCGCCTGGCGCGAACGGCAACTTGCGAAATCCGGGTGGTCCGGAGTCTTCCCGCTATGGGGGGCGGATACCCGCCAGCTGTCGCGAAGGTTCCATGCGCAGGGATATCGCGCGGTGTTGACGTGTGTGGACACGCAGCAGCTCGATGAGTCGTTCAGCGGCCGCCAATACGGCCCGTCGCTGCTGCGCGATTTGCCCGCCGGGGTCGATCCCTGTGGCGAACGGGGCGAGTTCCACACACTGAGTTACGCCGGCCCGTTGTTCACCGAGCCTTTGCGTCTCGAGCGCGGTGCTTCGAGCCTGCGGGACAACCGGTTTCAATATACCGATTTCAGGTTGTCCACTCGTGCGGGGTAGATTGGGCTGATGCCACCCGCTTCGCCGGATGAAGCCCGGCTCAGCGCCAGCTTGCACTTTCAGCGGCGCCTCAATGCGAGTGCGCTGGATGTTGTTCGGTCGCGATGTAGCGCCAATGCCAGGGCTCGTATTCGTAGCCGTACCTGTTGTCGGGCGGGAACGAAAGATGGAACCCGAAGCGCGCGGCGTTGCGTTGCAGCCATCTGAAGGCCCTGCTTTTCGCGAAGCTGCCATCGGCCGCAGGCACGCCGGGTGTGGTCAGGTCGATCGCGCAACCGGTCTGGTGTTCGCTGTAGCCCGGCACGGCGTTGATGGCGAGGGCCTTGTGGATGTTCATTCCGCGGCGCAATTTTTCGCGGACCAGGTGGGTCTGGTAGGCCATGCTGCGATAGCCGGAGACGGTTTCCAGCTTGACTCCGCCACGCGCCGCGGCCGCGAACATGCGTTTCAACGCGGCGGCGGCGGGCGCCACCATTTCCACCTTGCGGCCATACACGTCGCGCGGAACCTGCACCAGGTTTCTCGCCTGCGGCTGCGGCAGCAAATGATGGCGCGCCGCGTAATCGGGCGGGATGCCCAGGCCCCGATTGACTTCCCGGATGTGCGCAATGCTCGCCGCCGGCTGCGGCGGCGTCGTCGCGGGACACAGCGGCGGAGTCGGGGTGGCCGCCAACAGGGCGGGCGAAGCGAGGAGGGCGGCGGAAGCGAGCGCGAGGCGAATCGTGCGAAGGGCTGGCATGCGTGGCATCGTTCGGGAAAAACCCGCATGATAAGGGCACCGGTGGCGCGTTCCCAATACTTGAAACGCCGTCGCCCGGACATCATTTACACGCTGCGGGTGGTCTCTTGCCACCCTTCGGGAGGTCACGGCGCGATGCCCATCTACGTTTTCCGCTGTGATGATTGTGGCGAGAAGTTCGAGCGCCTGCAGAAACTGTCCGACCCTGATCCGGACACCTGTCCGCATTGCGGCAGGCACGTCGTGCGCCGGCAGGTGACCGCGCCCGCGTTCCGGCTTGCGGGCAGCGGCTGGTACGAGACCGATTTCAAATCCGGCAAGGAAAAAAAGCACAACCTCGCCGGCGACGCGGGCAAGCCGGAGCCATCCGGCGACAAGCCGGTGGAAGCGGGCAAGGGCGGCGATGCCGGCAAGGAAATTTCCAAGCCGGCCGCGCCCGAGAAACCTGCGAAAGCGACCGAGAAGCCCGCGAAGGCACCAGCCGGCGATTGAGGTCCCCTGCGTTGGTTGCGCGGCCTGCGTTCGGTTGCCGCCGATACAACCGGAGTCCGACCCGCGGAGGGCAGCGCGCTGCATGGTCCGCGGCGAAATCGCGGGCCGGGGCATGAAGAATCGATGCTGAATCCGTGGCGGTGCCGCACGGTTCCGCTCCGTCGATCCGCTAAACTTCGACCACGCTTGCTGGATGGAAAACTTCTTGTCCTGGTTCAATCGCGTGCGTCGGACGACCGCCCGGGTGTGGCCGTTCGCGCGCTGGCCCATCCTGATCGGCATCGGCCTCGCGGTCGGCTTCGTGGTGCCGTACACGCTGGTGCTCGACCATCGCGTGAAGGCGCGCGTCACCGAAATCGACTTCACCCAGCCGACCCGCGTCTATGCGCGCCCGCAACTGCTGGAAGCGGGCGTGCCGATGGACAAGGCAACCCTGACGCTGGAACTGAAGACGGCCGGCTACACCCGCGTCGCGCCCACGGTGCGGGTGCCGGGCACCTACAGTGCGGACGGCGACCGGTTCGTGATCGCCTCGCGCGGTTACAGGGATCCGGTCGGCGGCGAGTTGCCGCGACGGGTGCGCGTGAACCTGGGTTCCGGCCGCATCCAGTCGGTGTTCGACCTCACTTCGAACAAGCCGCTGCGCAAGACCCGCCTCGATCCCGCGCGCATCGCCACGCTGTACGGTGCCGGGCAGGAAGAGCGCATCATCGTGAAGTTGTCCCAGTTGCCGCCGCTGCTGGTCGAAGGCGTGCAGGCGGTCGAGGACCGCGGCTTCAAGCACAATCACGGCATCGACCTGTCGTCGATCGCACGCGCGGCACTGGCTGACCTGCGCGCCGGACGCGTGGTGCAGGGCGGTTCCACCATTACCCAGCAGCTGGTGCGCAACCTGTTCCTCGATCGCAACCAGACCTTCGTCCGCAAGTTCAACGAGGCGCTGCTTTCGATCCTGCTCGACGCGCGCTTCACCAAAGGGCAGATCCTCGATGCGTACTGCAACGAAGTGTTCATGGGCCAGCAGGGCAACCAGGCCGTGCACGGCTTCGCGGCCGCCAGCTGGTACTACTTCGGGCGCCCGGTGCAGGCACTGCGTCCGCAGGAAATCGCGCTGCTGGTAGGCATGGTGCGCGGGCCCAGCTATTACGATCCGCGTCGCTATCCCAGGCGCGCGATGGCGCGCCGCAACGTCGCGCTCGATGCGTTTCATGCCACGGGGCTGCTCGACAGCGCGCAATGGACGGCCGCCCGTGCCGCGCCGCTGGACGTTACATCGAACCCGCAGCTGGTCGTCGATCGCTTTCCCGCGTTCATGGACGTGGTGCGCAAGCAATTGCAGCAGGATTTCAGCGAGCGTCAGCTGCGCAACGGCGGCCTGGCGGTCTACACCACGCTCGATCCGGCGGCGCAGGTCTATGCCGAGCAGGCGCTGGATGAAACCCTGCATGGTCTCGGCAAGCGCGGCAACAAACTGGAAGGCGCAGTGGTGGTGGTCGAGCCGTCCACCGGCGACGTGCTGGCGATGGTGGGCGGGCGCAAGACCGACCGGCACGGCTTCAACCGCGCCTACGATGCGCGCCGGCCGGTCGGCTCGAGCCTGAAGCCGTTCTACTACATGATGGCGTTGACCAACCCGTCACGCTGGAACGTGGCATCGTTGCTCGATGATTCGCCGATTTCGCTTAAGCTGCCGAACGGCAAGCTGTGGACGCCGCAGAACGACGACCACATATCGCACGGGCAGGTGCCGATGGTCGAGGCGCTGGCAAAGTCCTACAACCTGGCCAGCGTGCACCTCGGGTTGCAGCTCGGCGTGGACCGCGTCGCGGCGTTCCTGCGCTCGTTCGGCCTCCAGGATGTGCATGACAACCCGTCTTTGCTGCTGGGTGCCGTGGATATCTCGCCGTTCCAGATGGCGCAGCTGTACGAATTCTTCGCCGACGATGGCCATGTGTTGCCGTTGCTCACGTTGCGCGGGGTGCTCGATGCGAAGGGCCACGTCATCAAGCTGTATGCGGCCCGGCCCGGCAAGGGGCAGTACCAGCAGGCCGAACGGCTGGTACGCTGGATGCTGCAGCAGGTGACGCAATACGGCACCGCGGCCGCCGTCGACAATTCGTCGCTCGCGGACCTGCACGCAGCGGGCAAAACAGGCACGTCCGATCACCAGCGCGATTCCTGGTATTCGGGTTTTACCGGCAATCGCCTCGCGGTGGCCTGGATGGGCCGCGACGACAACCAGCCGACCCATCTTTGGGGTGCGACGGGTGCGTTGCGCGTGTGGATGAACCTGTTCGATAAAATGCCGAGCGCGCCGCTGACCACTTCGTTCGGCGACGGCATCCAGTACGCGTGGGTCGATCCCGCGACCGGAGCAGGCAGCCTGCCGCAGTGCAACGATGCGCAGCAGTACCCCTTCATTGCCGGCTACGCGCCGGCGGTCCAAAATCATTGCTATTTGCAGCGGCTGGAAAACATGTTCGGCGGCGGCCACGGCAACAACGCGCAGCCGGCCAGCTCCGATGGCGTGCATCCACATCCGTGATGATTCTTCGGAACATGACATGACTCGCAACGTTCGTTGGGCGGTTATGGGCGCGGCGGGAGTGGCCGTGTTGCTCGCGGGCTGCTCGCACCCCCCATTGCCGCCCGTCTCGTCGAGCGCGCGTTCGCCCACCTCGATGGTCGAGGCGATCCGCGCTGCGCGTGGCGCCGACAAGTCCGTGGTGGAGGTGGTGCCGTTGCGCGATCCGGCCGTGGACGGCTATCTGGATACGGCACACGCCGACGAAAACGCCGGCAGATACCCGGCCGCGCTGGACCAGGTCGACGCCGCGCTGAAGCTGTCGCCCGACGCGCCGGACATCCTGCAGTTCCGCGCCGAGATCGAAATCCTGCTGCGCCATTACCCGGCGGCGCTGGCCGATGCGCGCAAATCATTCGCGCTGGGCCCCAGGGTGGGTGGCCTGTGCGCCAGCAACTGGCAGACCGTGCTGGAAATCGCCGAATCGAAAAACGATCAGGCCGGTATCCAGTTCGCACGCAAGGGGCGTGATGCCTGCCACAAGGCGGGTCCGGTCAGAATGTGACCCCGCTGCGGCCCGTGCGCGTCACGAAAACGCCAGCATCAGCACCAGCAGCCCGATTCCGAACAGGGCGGTCAGCATCGCGAACGAGAACGCAAGGTAAGGGCCGTGCAGCCGGACCGGCGAATGCCTGCGTCGCCAGTCCCGTGCATAGAAGAGGAAACGAAAGCCGGTTGTCAGCACCATCGTGATGCCGAACGCGACCAGCGCCGCGCCCGTCAAGCTGGACAGCGAGTACGCGGCTATCTGCCCGGGCGGCGTGGTCGGGTGCCTCAGCAACAGCGCGAAACGGTCCACTGCGATGCCGAAAACCATCAGCGCCAGCGAAGTACGCGTCCACACCGACAGAGTGCGCTCGGCATTCAGGTAGGACCGGTCTTCGGACATCTCCGAACGCGCGGACGACATCGTCGAACGGTCTTGCGACATCCGCGAGCGATCTTCGGACATGCGTGAGCGATCCTCCGACATTCTCGAGCGGTCGGCCGACATGCGCGAGCGATCCTCCGACATCCTCGATCGATCCGCGGACATCTCGGTGCGTTGCTTGGCAAGCTCAACCTGATATTCCGCCAGTTCGACCATCCGCTTCATCAGGCGAAGCTGTTCGGGATCCTCGTCGTCGGCCATTGCGGCTTTCCTCGCGGGCAGGTGCGCAGTGTGCCACCGCGCCCGGCGGCAGGCGA
Source organism: Rhodanobacteraceae bacterium (assembly GCA_050738135.1). Classification (GTDB taxonomy): domain Bacteria; phylum Pseudomonadota; class Gammaproteobacteria; order Xanthomonadales; family Rhodanobacteraceae; genus 66-474. The sequence goes on from JBOHYV010000072.1 coordinate 7,232, forward strand.
ACATTCGCGGCCCGAATCTGCAGGCGGCCTCGTGCGCTGGCACAATAACGGGTTCGGGATTCATCTACCTGCATGTACGCCATCAAGGAAATCTTCCACACATTGCAAGGCGAGGGTTTTCATGCCGGTCGTCCGGCGGTGTTCTGCCGTTTCGCCGGCTGCAACCTGTGGTCGGGGCGTGAGGCCGATCGCGCGGCCGCGGTGTGCGACTTTTGTGACACCGATTTCGTCGGCACCGACGGCAAAAACGGCGGAAAGTATGCGGATGCGGCAGCGGTCGCAGACAAAATCGCAAGCCTGTGGCCGCAGGATCAGAACGAGAACCGCTTCGTGGTATTCACCGGCGGCGAGCCGTTGCTGCAACTGGATGCGCCGTTGCTCGACACGATGCACGTGCGCGGATTCGAATGCGCGGTCGAAACCAACGGTACGCTGGAAGCGCCGCAAGGCTTGGACTGGATTACCGTCAGCCCCAAGAGCGCCGCATCGGTGAAACTGCAGCGTGCAAACGAATTGAAGCTGGTCTATCCGCAGGCGATGGCCATGCCGGAACGCTTCGCCGATTTCGCCGCGACGCATTTCTTCCTGCAACCGATGGACGGACCGCGGATCGCGGAAAACACCCGCGCGGCAATCGACTATTGCAAGGCGCATCCGCATTGGCGATTGAGCCTGCAAACCCACAAGTATCTTGGCATCCCGTGAGCGAACAACTTTTTACCGTCTGGAAGGAATTCCGTTTCGACGCCGCGCACCAACTCGACGCGGGCCCCGGCGGCGATCCGCGCTACCGGCGCGTGCACGGCCATTCGTATCAGGTTGAAGTGTGGGTGCGCGGCCCGCTCACCGAACACGGCTGGGTAGTGGACATGGGTGAGCTGGAACGCCGCATCGAAATCGCGCGTGACGCACTCGACCACCGCATGCTCAACGACGTGCAAGGTCTCGGCATTCCGACCATGGAAAACATCGCCCGCTTCACGTGGGAAAAGCTCGGCGATCTGCCGCAACTGCAACGCGTGGTCGTCAAGCGCGCGCAGAACGGCGAAGGCTGCGAGTATCACGGGCCGGCTTCCGCATAAGCGCGCGCCATCACCCGGATTCACGCGCCCGCTTTCGCCAATTTGCGCGCATGCCACAGGGTCGGCACATCCGCCTGCCACTTTCGCAGCATCATCGAAATGGCAAGCCCTTCGAGATCGGCCGCGATGCCCCAGAGGATCGCAAGGGCCACCGGCCAGCCGCCGCGATGGAGCACCAGCAGCGAGCACATGCCGATGAACAGCAGCAGGCCCCACAACTTGGACGACCACATGTGGTAGCTGGCCTCCTTGCCGAACTTCCAGATGTCGTACGCATAGCGCAGCACTTCGATCAGCAGCAGCACGACCAGCGCCGGAAAATACGGCCGGACCAGCTCGTAGCTCGTGACCAGCGCAGCCACGAGCGCGCAGATGTAGAACAGGGTGTCGGTGATGCTGTCCAGGCGCCGCAGTCCCGCCGTGGCAACACCAAGACGGCGCGCGATGACGCCATCGAAGTAGTCGGACAGCAACGCGCCGACCAGACAGACCGCGAATACGGTTCGGTCAGGATGCAGCAACGCCGTCGCGAGCAGGACGGGCGCGAGGCACAGGCGCAGGATGACGAGGACGAGTGGAATCTGGCGCATGGTCAGGCGAGCGCGGTGATCACCGGAGTCCAGCATTCCTCGCGCCGCTCGATGCGCTCCGCCGTGGATTCGGATCCGTAGTCCATCGCGACGGCTGGAGCGAGGCCT
>JBOHYV010000073.1:0-8961 GCA_050738135.1 Rhodanobacteraceae bacterium
GGCTGCCAGCGTGCCGAAGCCGCTGCAGGAACCGGACGCGTCTGCGGGCAACGTTGCCGCATCTCCCGCCGGCTCGGCGCCGCCGGCAGCATCGGCCCAGACGGGGCCGGTCCCGGGTGGCGCAGGGGCGGCGGCCCGGACGATCTACACGGTCAATCTGGGTATCTATGCGGATCACGCCAGCGCCAACAAGCTGGTGGCGACGGCGAAACAACATGGCTTCACCGCACTCGCGTCGCCGGAAACGTTTCAGGGCAAACCGGTCATGCGGGTGCGCGTGGGACCCTTCCACAACCGCGCCGAAGCGGAAGCCGCGCGTTTGAAACTCAAGGGCTTCGCGCACGTCTCGATGAAGATCGATGCCGGTGCCGTCAACCAGGCCGGCGACGCGCCGGCTTCGGCGATCGGTACCGGGCAAGTCGGCGCGTGGGCCGTGCAATTGGCCGCATTCAGTGACAGGACATCGGCCGAAAAGCTGCGTGACCGGCTGCGCGGGCAGGGCTTCGCCGGTTATGTCGACAGCGTGAAGACGTCCAAGGGTAAATTGTGGCGCGTGCGCGCCGGCCCGTTTGTGTCGCGGGATACCGCGCTGGCAAGGCGTGACCAGATCGCACAGAAGCTGAAAATCAAGGGCAATATCGTGACGGAATAACTGCAAGGGGTTCTGATTGAACGCTGCCGACATTGCCATTCTCGCGGTGCTCGCGCTGTCGATGCTGTTCGGTCTTGTGCGGGGCTTCGTCAGCGAGGTGCTGTCGCTGGTGTGTTGGGTGGCCGCGTTCTGGGTCGCGTGGGCGTTCGGCGCCGAGGTGGCGGGGTTCTATTCAGGCTGGCTGCACAATCCGACGGCCTGCATCGTTGCCGGCTATGTCACCTGCTTCGTGGGCGTGCTGGTCGTCGGCGCAATGATCGGCTGGGCCGTTCACAAACTGATGAACCACGGCGGACTGCGCGGCGGCGATCGCTTCCTCGGGCTCTTGTTCGGTTTGGCCCGCGGCGTGCTGCTGGTGACTTTCGTGGTGCTGATGCTGGGCTTCACCGCGGTTCCGGGCAAGGCTTCGTGGTGGCGGCAATCCACGCTGCTGCCGACGTTCGAAGCCGGCGCAGGCTGGTTCGCGCAGGCGCTTCCGCCCGAAGTCACCCGTTACCTCGAGCTTGGCGGCCGATCCTTGCCCGCGCTTTCGCGAACCCCCATATCGGACGTGCGGCACGCGGCGCACCGACTTGCCGATCCGGCCGCGTCCGGATCCACGGCGGTGCCCGCCGCGGGTGTGTCGGGCCGTGCAGTCCAGCACGGCCCCGGACGCGGTGATGTGGGACAATGACACCTGTGGAAATGGCCCGGTGGTCGCGAAAGGTGCCTGTTCGATGTTGCTTTTCGGCCCCTTCGGCAAAGGGGCGATCAAACCCGCGCTCAGGGCGGGTATTGTGGGTGCATGACAGGCATGTGCGGAGCAAATGATCGGTTTTTCAAGGCGTAATGGCCCATGTGCGGAATCATTGGCATCGTAGGCAAGGCCGAAGTCGCGACCGCGTTGTATGACGGGTTGACGGTCTTGCAGCATCGTGGCCAGGACGCCGCGGGCATCGCCACCTATGACGGCATCAAACTGCATATGCGGCGCGGGCCGGGCCTGGTGCGCGATGTATTCAGCGCGTCCGACATGCAGAAGCTGAAGGGCAAGGTCGGCATCGGCCATTGCCGCTATCCCACCGCCGGCGCCGAGGACTCCGAAGAGGCGCAGCCGTTCTACGTCAACTCGCCGTACGGCATCGCATTCGCGCATAACGGCAACCTCGTCAACACCGAACAGTTGCGGCGCGAGATGTTCGAGAACGATCGCCGCCACATCAACACCGATTCCGATTCGGAAATCCTGCTGAACATCCTGGCGCACGAGCTGCAAATCCAGGAACGCCATGCGCTGGCGCCGGACGAGTTGTTCAAGGCGGTCGCGGCGGTGCATGCGCGCGCCAAGGGTGGCTACGCCTGCGTCGCGCTGATCGCGGGGTACGGCCTGCTGGCGTTTCGAGATCCGCATGGCATCCGCCCGCTGGTGCTGGGCGAACGCGATACGCCTGAAGGAAAGGAGTATGTTTGCGCATCGGAATCGGTGGCGTTCGACATTCTGGGCTTCAAGCGCGTGCGCGACGTCGCGCCGGGCGAGGCGGTGTTCATCAGCCTCGACGGCGAGTTGTCCGCAAGGCGCTGCGCGGAAGGCGCCGTGCATGCACCGTGCATCTTCGAATACGTGTATCTGGCGCGGCCCGACTCGATGATCGAGGATGTGTCGGTGTACAAGGCGCGGCTGCGCATGGGCGAGAAGCTGGCTGCGAAGATCCTGCGTGAATGGCCCGACCACGACATCGACTCGGTGATTCCGATTCCGGATACCTCGCGCACCTCGGGTTCCACTCTGGCCGCTGCATTGGGCGTGCCGTTCCGCGAAGGCTTCGTCAAGAATCGCTACATCGGCCGCACCTTCATCATGCCGGGACAGGGTCAACGGGTGCGTTCGGTGAGGCGCAAGTTGAATCCGATCCCGCTGGAATTCCGCAACAAGAACGTGTTGCTGGTGGACGACTCCATCGTGCGTGGCACCACTTCACGACAGATCGTGCAGATGGCGCGAGAGGCCGGCGCGAACAAGGTGTATTTCGCCTCTGCCGCGCCGCCGGTGCGCTATCCCAACGTGTATGGCATCGACATGCCGGCACCCGCGGAACTGGTCGCGCATGGCCGCACCGTCGAGGAAATCCGCGAAACCATCGGCGCTGACTGGCTGGTGTATCAGGATTTGCCCGACCTGGTCGAGGCGGTCGCCGAAGGCAACGACAAACTGAAGCATTTCGACGATTCGTGTTTCTCCGGCCATTACGTCACCGGCATCGACACCGAATACTTGCGCCAACTGGAATTCATCCGCTCGGATGAGGCTAAAGCGCAGCGTCGTAGCGCGTAATTTGGGCGATCATCCATGATCGCTGCATCGCCGAGCGTATTGCGAATCTGGATCCTTTGCGTTCGACCGACACCAGAACGGCCTTCCATGGCCTGACTTTCCACGACAGCCGCTTCGCACCGGCATCCGTCAAAAAGCGTCGCTGCTGAACTTCGGAGAATGGGGAGGCTCCACATGCCGCGCCGACTCGTCGTGTTCTTCGATGGCACGTGGAACAAGGCGCAAACCCGCACCAACGTGGAACGCTTGTGGAAACGGGTCGCGCCGGCCGATACGGCGGGCAATGAGCAGATCTGCAAATATGTCGCGGGCGTCGGGGTCAAGCCGGGCATCGGGCACCTGCTGGGCGGCGCATTCGGGCTGGGGCTTTCAGGCAACGTCAAGGAGGGCTTCCAGTGGCTGTCGAAGCAGTGGCGCGAGGACGACGAGCTCTGGTTGTTCGGTTTCAGCCGTGGCGCCTATACCGCGCGCAGCCTTGGCGGCTTGATCCGAAAATGCGGATTGTTGAGGCACGACGCCGAAGGCGAGGTGGCTGCCGCCGACGTGGACGCAGCCTACAGGCTCTACCGCAATGATCTGCATCCGGACGATCCGGAAATGCAGGCGTTCCGCGCGGCGCGCTCGCGCGATGTCCTGATCCGGTTCATCGGTGTGTGGGAAACGGTCGGCGCGCTCGGGATTCCCGGCGTAGCCTCGTGGTTTCCGTTTGCGCGCAACCGCTATGCGTTCCACGATACCGATCTCAGCCGGATCGTACGATACGCTTATCAGGCGCTGGCGCTCGATGAACACCGCCACGATTTCAAACCCGCCAAATGGACGCGTCCGAAGATTTCCCTGAAGAGCGGCGAAAAGCCGAATGCATGGAAGCCGGGGCAAATCGAGGTGGAGCAGCGCTGGTTTGTGGGTGCGCACTCCGATGTCGGCGGCGGCGAGAAAACCGACGGCGCAGGCCACAGCCCGGATACCCTGCCAGAAATCACGCTGGCGTGGATGCAGTCCAGGGCTGCGGGCGCCGGTCTCGCGTTCAACGGGCATTTCGAGGCCGCGGCAGGCGCCGAACTCGACGTCCCCAATCCTTCCTACGAGACATTCATGTACGGTATCTACAAGCTTTTCAAGAGGCCGTGCCAGCGCGCGATCGGCGGCGGCATCAATGAAACCATCGACCCGTCGGTGTGGATGAAGTGGTACTTGCAACCAGGCTACCGACCGGGTCCGATCGACGGCGCGATGCGGGCGGGCTTGATCGAATCGGGATCGAGCGAGGTGGCATGAACAAATCCGCAGGTGCGATGCACGTCCGTCCGCTTGGCCATTCCGGGTCCATCGGCGGCTTCATCGGCGATGGAATCCGGGATGCATGGCAGGGCGGGGAAGTTCGTGGACGGACTGTTTGAAGCGGCAAGGCGTTGCCTTGCATGCACGGCGCCCGACACAAAGGTCGCACTGACCGTACAGGCGTTCGAAGCGCTTCGCGATGGCCGCTTGTGCTTGCGCGACGACGGCGGAAAGCCCTTGCCGATCGGTGCACCGGGTCGTCCGGCGCGCCCATGTCTGGTAATGCCGCGTGACGTGCCGCGGCGCGGCCTGGGCACCGAGGAGGGTCGCGCGGCGCTGGTGCATGCCGTCGCGCATATCGAATTCAACGCCATCAATCTTGCCTGGGATGCGGTATACCGATTCCGCGGCATGCCCGACGCGTATTACCGCGACTGGGCCTCCGTCGCGCTCGATGAATCGCGGCATTTCACCCTGTTATCGGTGCGTCTGGTGCAACTCGGCCACGTCTATGGTGATTTCGATGCCCACAACGGCCTGTGGGAAATGGCCGTCAAGACCGCCGACTCGTGCCTCGCGCGGATGGCGTTGGTGCCGCGCGTGCTGGAAGCGCGCGGGCTGGACGTGACCCCCGGCATGATCACGCGCCTGCGCGCGGTCGGCGACGACGCCGCCGCCGACATTCTCGAAGTCATCCTGCGCGAAGAAGTCCCGCACGTCGCCGCCGGCACCCGCTGGTTCCGGTTCTGCTGCGAACGCGAAGGCCGCGATCCGGACGCGACCTTCGCCGAACTGCTTCGCGAGTACGTGCCGACCGGTTTGCGCGGCCCGTTCAACCTTGATGCGCGACGCGCGGCCGGGTTCGGCGAGGCGGAGCTGATTCATCTGACGAGCGCAAGCCCCACCGCGATTCCGTAAGGGTGGTGTAGCCAGCCGTGCCCGGCGCGCCTGTCGGCGAGGAAGCGGCGAGGAAGCGGCGAGGAGAGCGGAGCGGCTCGACTTATGCGGCGTGTTGCTCTGCAGTCTCACAGCGCGTGCGCAATGCACATTGCAATCAATGCGGCGATCAGCAACACCACGTCGCAACGGCTGAACAAGGTGACGCGCCGTTGCAGGACCGCCACGGTTTGCATGACCGCAACGCGTTCGCTGCCCTCCGGCATTTGCGCGACTTCGCGTGAAAGCTTGCCGGCGCCTTCGGCCGCGCGGCTGATGATCGCGCCGCCCACGATCGCGGCGACAATCCCGCACAGCCCGCCGATCCCCAGCGCCAGTCCGGCGCCGTGGCCCATGGCTTGCGCGCTGAAACCGTTGGTGAACACCCAGTACATCCAGAGCCCCGAGAGTACGGTCAGAAGGCTTGCAGAAGCGATGAACGCGCCCATCCGCCTGCGCATCAATTCCGCCATCACCGGTGCGCCGCGCGGCCCAAGGGAACGGATCGCCGGCGACACGTACAGCGTCAGGAAGACGGTCGTGCCGACCCACAAGGCCGCGAACAGGATGTGCAGCACGCGAATGCCTGCATACCAGTCACCAAGCATCAGCTCTCCTACCTTGTATCGAATGGGGCGCACATGGCACGTGTAGCCGCAGGCGCCGAATGCGCGTTCAATGCCCAGTCGGCCGCACCGGCGGTGGCGGCAAGGTCAGTTTGAAGTACGGCATCGGCGCGGCCTGCCCCGGCGGAACCCAGGCGTGCGCGGGCGTGCCCGCCGGGCCCAGCGAACGGATGTAGGCGTACATGTCCGTCAGGTCCCTGTCGGTCAGGTAGCGAAACGTCCAGAACGGCATCGCGGGGCGCGCCTTCAGGGTGCGCATCTTGTGGATCCACTCCTTCAGCGTGAGCTTCTGCACATACAGCCGCAGGTTGGCGGGATACGTGGTGCCCCAGGGCCCCTGGAAATTGAGGCCGCTGCCGGTCAGCAGCATCGCCTTGGGCGCATGCCCATCGTGTTGGCCCCAGCCCGGCGTGTGGCAGTCATTGCAACCGCCGTAGCCGACCAGAAACTTGCCGTGCCCGATGGCGTGCCTGCCCGCCGGTGGCCTGTTCGCCGCCATGGCCGTACACGAAACCAGCAACCCCAACGCCAACAGGAACTTCTTCATGGTCGTACCCCTTTGGTCGACAGTAGAAAGAAAAGTTCGCAAGCGATGGCGGGAACTATGCAACGCGGAGCCGGGGAGCGCAAGGGCGGCCGTGGGTGTACGCTCGCGCTTTCCAGACAAGTGGGGAAGGTGCCATGTCGGTGCGGAGAATCCTGGTCGGGCTGGCGGCGCTGATGGTCGCCGCGCTGGCGTGGGCGGCGCAGCCGACAAAATCACCCACCACGATGGCGACGACGGGCGTATGGCTGCTTACCGCCGACCGTGTGTTCGACGCGCGCAGCGAAGCCACGCACCCGGGCTGGGCGGTGCTGGTGGAAGGCGGCAAGATCGCCGCGGTCGGGCCGCGCGATTCGATCAAGGCACCCGCAAATGCCAGGGAAATCGACCTGCCCGGCACCACGCTGCTGCCGGGTTTGATCGACGCGCACTCGCACATCTTCCTGCATCCCTACAACGAAACGCTGTGGAACGATCAGGTACTGAAGGAGCCACTGCCGTATCGCACCATCGAGGCGGTCATCCACGTGCGCAACACACTGATGGCCGGCTTTACCGCGCTGCGCGACCTCGGCACCGAAGGCGCCGGTTACGCCGACGTGGACGTGCAGCGCGCGATCAACCAGGGTCTGATTCCCGGTCCGCATCTTTTTGTCGCCACGCGCGCCACCGTTGCCAAGGATTGCTACGGCCCCGGCCCCATGGGCTTCCGTCGCGACATGGTGCTGCCACAGGGCGGCATTCCGGTTGCGGGAATCCCCGAGATGATCGCGGCGGTGCGCGACCAGGCCGGCCACGGCGCCGACTGGATCAAGATCTACGCCGACTACCACTGCGGCAAGTCACACGGCTCGGTGCCGACCTTCACGCAGGAAGAACTGAACGCCGGCGTGGAAGCCGCGCACTCGCTGGGCCTGCCGGTGTCGGTGCACTCGACCACGGCGGAAGGCATGCGTCGTTCGATCCTTGCCGGCGTCAACACCATCGAGCACGGCTTCAACGGCACGCCCGAAGTGTTCGCGATGATGAAGAAGCACGACGTCGCCTACCTGCCGACACTGGAGGCCGTGGTCGCGTACGCCGAATACTTCGGGCGCTGGAAGCCCGGTGATCCGCCGACCGAGGAAATGAAACATTCGCAGCAGGCGTTCAAGTGGGCGATGCAGGCCGGCGTCACCATCGGCTGCGGCAGCGACGTGGGCGTGTACAAGCACGGCACCAACTACAAGGAGCTCGAGTGGATGGTGAAAGACGGCATGCGGCCCGCGCAGGCGCTGCTCGCCGCGACTGCGGTCGATGCGAAGATCCTGCGCCAGCAGGACAAGTTCGGTCAGCTGAAACCCGGCCTCGACGCCGACATCATCGCGGTCAGGGGCGATCCCACGAAGGACATCACCGTGATCGAACACGTGCCGTTCGTGATGAAGGGTGGAGTGATTTACAAGCAGCCCTGAACGAAGTATCGCACGCTCGTCATTCCTGGGTCGCCGCAGGCGGAACCCGGAATCCATTGCCTCGGTCGTTGAGAGCGCGCCATGTGACTGTCCCTGCGGTTTTGCGGGTTACCCATCTCCTCAGAATGCGTAGGTCAGCCCGAGCTCGACCGAATTGCTCTTCAGCAGGATTTGGTTGCCATCCTCGTGGCTGCGTTCGCCCTGCTTGAAATAACCGAAGTGATAATCGCCAGTCAGGCCCAGCCTTCGGGTGAGCGCGTAATCCAGCCCGAGCGTCGCGTCCACGTTGGTCTGGGCCAACGTGACCTCGCCACCTTCCGTGCGCAGGCTGTTGACGCGTGGCAGCCACGCGCCGTCCAGCGATGCGACGAAAGCCAGCCGGTCGTTCAACGGCTCGTCGAGTTGCACGCCGACCATCGGAACCGGCAGTTCCTGGGTCACGAAATCTTCTTTCGTTTCCTGGCCGACCGAACCCGGCGTCAGCGTGCCGTCGAGCTTGAAGGTGAGGCCGTCGAAGGTGAAACCGGCGCGACCGGACAGTGAACCCCCGTTCGCGAACTGCGAAAGCGTGTGCTGGTAGAACAGGGTGGCGCGCAGGAAGTCCGGAAAACGCGTGACCGTACGCAGGCGGGTACCGGCCGCAAGGGTGGCGCCGTTGAAATTCACGTCCTGTGGCAATACCGTTGAACCGGTCAGGGTGTAGTTTCGCAGCACCAACTGCACGCTCTGATCGGGATCGATGCGATAGGCGAGGCGCAACACCTCGTCGGACATGTGGTTCACGTCGAGGTCGGAGCCGAAATCGAGCCGGGTGCCATCAATCCGGTTTTCGCGTACCTGCACGTAGCCGCCCGGATCGCCACAGCCCACGTCCAAAGCGACCTGCCAGTGCGCGAAACCAGCGGCGCCTTGCGCGTTCGCGATCCCGCATGTCAGGTATGGGACCGCCGCAACCATGCACAGGATTCCCGCACGGCGAAGATTCGGAAGGCGGTTCGACGGAGGACGGGTGCGGTACGTTGGTGAAACCTCTCGCCGGACTGCGCAATGCGAGCAGGTGAGCGGGCAGTATAGTCCGACTGACGAAATGGGTTGGCCGGGTTCGAGTCAAATTCGCGGTGCGGCACGCAGGCCGTCCTTGGGCGCAGGGCCGCGTG
>JBOHYV010000074.1:0-8959 GCA_050738135.1 Rhodanobacteraceae bacterium
CGAAGCCTTGAGCCACACGGTCGGCAGGGCCACGCTGGTCACGCTCGGTGGTGAGGAAAAGCTGTTGCCGGCCGCCGTGGTGAACGCCGAACTGGGCAAGCGCCTCAAGAAGGAGGCGGCGCGTCGTGGCCGGCCGGTCGGCGGGCGCCAGCGGCGGGCCATCAAAGCCGAGGTGCTGGATGTCCTCCTGCCCCGAGCCTTCGTCCGGCCATCGCGGCTAAATGCCTATTTGGACACGAAAAACGGCTGGCTGGTGCTGGACACGGCCAGCCGCAAGGCGGCCGAAAACACCCTGACCGCGCTGCGTGAGGCGCTGGGCAGCTTCCCGGCCCAACCGCTGGCCGCCGCCGAAACCCCGCGCGCCCTGATGACGCAGTGGCTCGCGCATGGCAAGCTACCCGGTGGGCTTGCGCTGGGCGACGAATGCGAACTGCGCGACCCCGCGGGTGGGGCCATCATCCGCTGCCGCAAGCAGGAGCTTGAAAGCGCCGAGGTTCGGGCGCATTTGAAACAAGGCAAGCAGGTGTTCCAGCTCGGCTTGCAGTTCGAGGATCGCGCCAGTTTCGTGCTCGGCGACGATCTGGTGATCCGCAAGTTGCGTTTTCTCGACGTCGTGCAGGATTCGCTCGACGCCGACGGGCGCGATTCCGCCGAGGCCGAACTGGACGCACGCTTTACGCTGATGACACTGGAACTCGAACGGGTGTTCGAGGGCCTGGAGCAATGGTTCGGGCTGGAACGCCCGGATGCGAAAGACGACCAGCGGACTGTTCCGCGGCAGGCATGACCACGACGGGCGACTTCCTCGAATTGGCAACCGGCAAGGGCAGCACCATCAAGGTGCTGAAGGCCATGCACCCGCGTGCGCGCCGCCTGCGCCTGTCGGTCACTTCGCACGGTGCGCGGATTTCATATCCGCGCGGTACCCACCCCGCACAGGTGTACGCGTTCCTGCGCGAAAACAGCGATTGGCTGGAACGGAAATTGTCCGAATTGCGGGTGCCGCGGCGTGGTCCGCCGCCACTGCGCGCGGGCGTGTCGACCCTGATCCCGCTGCGCGGCGAAAGTGTCGAACTCACCTGGCGCGAATCCGAGTACCCGCGCATCGAATACCGTGGTGACGAATTGCGGCTGCATGTGCCGCGCCCGTTCACCACTGCGATGCCGGCAACGCGCAACCTTCTTTCGGCGTTCCTCGAAACCCACATGCGCCGCGACCTTTCGCGCTGGATGGCACACGCGTCCTTGCGACTCGATGCCGCCCCCACAGGCCTGCGGATCAAGTCGCTGAAGAGCCTGTGGGGCAGCCTCGATGCACACGACCGCATTACCCTGGACCTTGCGCTTGCCTTGGCGCCGCCGGCTGCGCTGCGCTACGTGCTGGTGCACGAAATGTGTCATTTGAAGGTGCGCAGCCACTCGCCACGCTTCTGGACCCGCGTCGGCGGGTTGATGCCCGGCTATCAGGCGCAGCGCGACTGGTTGCGCAAACACGGCGCGATCCTGAAGGCCGAGATGGAACGGCTGGTCGCGCCAAGCGCTTGATCGCGCGATTGCGCGCGCTGCCCGCTTCGTCAAGCTGTCTGCAAACGCCGGTTCAACGCGTGACAACCGTCACTCGTTCGCAGGCCGCCCACTGCATAAACTGGCGTCCTTGCGCTTCGCGGAGACGGCGCCATGCGGATGGTTCTTCTCAACGTCATCGGCGGTATCTGGCTGGCTTGGCTCGTGTATTGGTGGGTCAGCTCGTTGCGGGCCAAGGCGGCCGAGCGCAGCGACGGCGTGGGCGCACTGCTGATGTACCGGGTGCCGATGGTGATCGGTGCGTTACTGCTGATTGCCACCAACCCGCCACGCTGGTTTGCACGGTTTTCGTGGTTGTGGTCGCGTTGGTTGCCTGCTTCGATGGTTTGGCCCGCGCTTGGTCTGGTACTGGTAGCGCTGGGTCTCGCCTTCGCGTGCTGGGCACGCGTCGCGCTGGGTCGCAACTGGAGCGCCATCGTGCAAATCAAGCGGGATCACGAACTGATCATCACCGGTCCATATCGATGGACACGCCACCCCATCTACACCGGCATGCTGCTTGCGCTGATCGGCACCGCACTGGCGATCGGTGAGCTGCGCGGCTGGACGGGATTCGTGCTTGTTTTCATCGGGCTTTGGTTCAAGTTGCGCCACGAGGAAGCCTGGATGCGTGAATGCTTCGGCGACGCCTACGTGGATTACATGCACCGGGTGAAGGCGCTCGTTCCGGGCGTCTTGTAGGGCGTCACGACTTTGTGTCGCCTGCAAGCAGGCTCCTGCGAAACCGCTTTGCGGGAGCCGGTGTCCAGGCGATCCGCGAAGTCGTCCAGCGTCACGGCAGCAGCACGAACCGCGTGATCGACTGCGCGACTGCGCGCGGTTTTTCCATGATCGACATGTGGCCACAGCCGTTCATTTCGGTGACGCCGATGTTGGGTGCGTGGGTCAGTCCCTTGCGGATGGCGTCGAGCGCGGAGACATCGATGATCTGGTCCTTCATGCACCAGATCGCGAGTGTCGGCGTGGTGATGTCGGGCAATTTCGCCTGCAGCGCATAGCGTTCATCCGGCGAGGCGATCTTGCGCAGCACCCGATCGCGAAATGCGCGATTACGTTCGGAACGCGCCACGAACACGTCCTGGATGCGTGGCGGCACCGAGGGCGGATCGACGAACAACAGCGACTCGAGGTGCCTGAATTCGGCGCGGTTGTCGATGTCGAACGGGCTCTTGCCAGCTTTCAGTTCGTGCACGAAAGCGTTTTGCCTGAACTTGACCCCGGCCGAATCGACCAGCACCAGCGCGGCGACCTCCTTCGGATATTTGGCGGCGTACAGGCCCGCGATCGCGCCGCCCATCGAATGCCCCGCAAGCGCGATCTCGCCCAGGTGCAGCGCATCGACGAAAGCGTGCAGGCGTTCGACCTGCGCCGGATATCCGTAATCGGCGTTGGGCAGACGGCTGGACTCGCCCCAGCCGGGCAGGTCGGGAATGATGACCCTGAAGTTGCCGGTGAGATAGCGCGCCGCCAGCAGCCAGTCCGCGTAGGTACCGCCATAGCCGTGCAGCAACACCAGCGCGGGACCCTCTTGCTTCCCGCCGGAGACATACACCCAGCGCGTGTCGCCGACCTGCACGCTGTGTTCGTGCAACCCGTCGCGCCACGTCTGCCACATGATCGCGCCACGCAACACCCACGCCGGCGCGAAGAAATAGACGGCCAGGCCGATTACGGCCAGCGCGATGAATACCCCACCGAGGATCTTCAGGCGGCGCGCGAGACGGGCGAGGATCAGGCCGCGGGCGAGATTGTTCGACATGTTGGCATCATTCCTGCGCCTGACTGGTTCCGGGTCGTGCCGCGCCCGTCTTCGCGAACAACTTCTCGACCGCCATACGCGTCAATGGGTGATAGCCGTCTTTCGCCTTCGCGTAGACCTGCTCGGCGCAGGCGAAGCCTTCCGGCGTCTGCACCAGCACCTTGTAGATCGGCATGGTCAAGTACAGACGACCGATCCGCGTCATGTGTTCGGCCGCAGCCGGCCACACCGCCTTGTCGCCGACGGCGATCGCATGCACGTACCAGCGCATTCCGATCTCGTCGTTGGGCGTGCCGGTGAGCTGCCAGGCGGCATCGAGTTCCTGCATTTTCGCGAGCGACGACGTATCCGGCAGGCGGTCGAGGAAGTACATCCATTCCTGGGTATTCCAGGCTCTTGCATCCAGCCTGTCGGCGGCGAGATGGCCGTCGAGGAATGCCGTGCGTACTTGGTCGATCGTATCAAAGCGCGGCGAATCCGGGATCGGCGCTTCTTTCGGAATGCCCGCACCGTATATCCAGGCGTGCACTTCGTCCCTGCTCATCCTGCCGGAATGTTTCCCGATGAGGTGCTGCTCGAGGTACGCAAGCATCTGTTCGGTGCTGATGCTGTGCCACGCGAAGTGATCGAAATAGCCCCTCAGGTATTCATCGAAATCCCCGCGCCCGAACTTCTGTTCAAGGGTACGCAAGAACCACGAGCCCTTGTCGTAGGCAACGTCGGAAAGTTCGTCGTCGGCGTCGATCTTGCGCGGCGCGGGGGCGAGGCGCTGCGCGTTCTCCGGCATCGCGGCGATGGTTTTTTCAAGATTGCGGATCGCGAGCAGGGTTTCTTCGCGGGCCTGACGTTCACCGTACAGCGCTTCGGTGATGCGTCCCTGGACATACGTGGTGACGCCTTCGTTGAGCCAGATGTCACGCCACGATGCGGCGGTCACGAGATTGCCGGACCACGAGTGCGCGAGTTCGTGCGCGACCAGCGACACCAGGCTCTTGTCGCCGACCAGCACGGTCGGCGTCGCGAAGGTCATATTGGGATTTTCCATGCCGCCATAGGGAAACGACGACGGCAACACCAGGATGTCGTAGCGGCCCCAGCGGTACGGGCCATACAACGCATCGGCGGTTTCGATCATCCTTTCGGTGTCCTCGAACTCGTGCGCGGCTTTCGCGACCACCGACGGCTCGGCGTACACCGCCGAACGCGGACCGGTTTTGCGCACCGCAAGATCGCCCGCCGCGATCGCAAGCAAATAAGACGGCACCGGATGCGTCTGGGTGAAATCGAACGAACCATCCAGCGGATGCGCCGGATCATTCGGCGCACTCATTGCCACGCGGATGTCCTTCGGCGCGGTGACGTGCGCGCGCCAGGTGAAGCGGATCGCGGGCGAATCCTGACAGGGCACCCAAGAACGCGCATGCACGGATTCGGACTGCGAAAACAGGAACGGCGCTTTTTTGTCGGTGGTCTGGGCAGGCTCGAGCCATTGCAGGCCGCTGGCGTCAGGCGAAGTGGTGTAGGCGATGCGTACCTTTTGTGGGTGCCCGGACGCGGCGATGGTGAGCTTCGAACCCATCGATGGCGCCGCATCGGCCAGCGCATAATGCAATGCATGCGCGTGCCCCGCGCCGTCCACGACTTCAATCGAGGCAATCTTCAGCGCACTGGTGTCCAGTATCAGTTCGTGCGCGTCGGCGTTCTTCCAGTCCAGCGTCAGGATAGCGACGCTTTCGAGTTGCTGGTGCGGAAAGTCGACCCTGAGTCTCAGATCGATGTGCTTGACGACGACATCCTGCGGCTGCGCCCAGGAATGCGGGTCGGCGGCCTGCGCCGTGGCGGGCAGCACGAAGGCACCGAGAACGACGGTGGGAAGCAGGCGCATCGGGTGCTCCGGTCTGCCAATGAAAGCCATGAGTATGCCAGCGTGCCGCAATGCCCGCCTGTGCGGGAAGTTGCAGCCGTGATCACGTTGCGCGGGGCGTAGAATGCGCCGTTTCATCCCCGGAGACCTGGGCATGCCGACGCTCTACATCGCCAACAAGAATTATTCCTCGTGGTCGCTGCGTCCGTGGGTGCTGCTGCGCGAACTCGGCATCCCGTTCGAGGAAAAACTGATGCCTTTCCACGGTGCGGCATTCGCCGGTTTCTCGCCCAGCGGCAAGGTTCCATGTTTCGTTGACGGTGATGTCACGGTATGGGACTCGCTGGCGATCACCGAATACCTCGCCGAGGCGCATCCGGGAGTCTGGCCCACCGGTAGAACCGCGCGCGCGTTCGCACGTTGCGCCGCCGCCGAAATGCATTCCGGTTTCATGGCGCTGCGCGCGCAATGCGGGATGAACTGCGGTGTCCGCGTCAAGCTGGATCGGATCGACGAAGCGTTGCAACGCGATCTTGCGCGCCTGAATGCGCTGTGGAACGACGGCCTGCAGCGCTTCGGAGGGCCGTTCCTCGCCGGCTCCGCGTTCACCGCCGCCGACGCGTTCTTTGCACCGGTCGCGTTCCGCATCCAGACTTATGCGCCACCGCTGGATGCCACTGCCAACGCTTACGCGCAGCGATTGCTGACGCTGCCTTCGATGCAGGACTGGTACCAGGCTGCGCTGGCGGAAACGTGGCGCCACGCCGCGCACGAGAGCGAGCTCACTGGATGGGGGACGGTGACCGAGGATCTGCGCGCGGCAGCCGGGAGACGCGCGTAGACCAGGCGATCCACAAAGAACGCCAAGAACGCAAATCGTGCGTGTTGTTCGCGTTTATTGCCGTTCATCGGCGCGCTGTTTGCCTGTGCTGCAGCCGGTCATGCAAAGCGGCCCGGCGAAACGGTCGGTTGCTTCGATCAACTTGTCGACAATCGCGGGTTCCGATGCGGCGTGACCCGCGAGCACGATATGGAATTCCGCTTCCGGCCATGCCAGATGCAGGTCGCAGGCGATTTTCACCGGACAGATGATGTCGTAGCGGCCGTGCACGATGACGCCCGGAATGTGCCGGACGCGATCGATGTCGCGCAGCAACCGGTCCGGATCCAGGAACATGCCGTGACGGAAATAGTGCGCTTCCAGCCGAGCCAGGCTCACCGCCTTGTCCGGTTCGGCGAAATCGCCGGCAGCGTCCGGGTCGTGGACCAGCGTGGTGCTGCCGCCTTCCCAGGCGCTCCACGCCTGCGCGGCGGCAAGCCGCAGCGCTGCATCGTCGCCATCGAGGCGCCGCCAATAGGCTTCGACCATGTTGCCGCGCTCGGCCTCCGGGATGAAATCGCGAAAGCGCGCAAAACGTTCGGGGAAGATGTGGCGGGCGCCGCCGTCCATTTCGTTGAACCAGCGAAGTTCCTCATTGCGGGCCAGGAAGATGCCACGCAGCACCAGCGCCAGCACGTGTTCGGGGTGGGCTTCGGCATAGGCCAGCGCCAGCGTCGAGCCCCACGAGCCTCCGAACACCAGCCAGCGCTCGATGCCGAGGTGCATGCGAATCCGTTCGATGTCGGCGACGAGATGTTGCGTGGTGTTGCCCGCGAGCCCGGCGAACGGCGTTGATTTTCCCGCGCCGCGCTGGTCGAACAGCACAATGCGCCAGCGCCGGGGATCAAAAAAGCAGCGATGGTAATCGGCCAGTCCTGCGCCGGGGCCGCCATGCAGGAACACCGCCGGCACGCCGTCCGGAGTACCGCACTCTTCGATGTACAGCGTGTGTCCGTCACCGACGGGAAATTGCTCGGTACGATACGGCTCGATTTTGGGATACAGCTCGCGCATTGGGGGCGCCTCCAACGCTCGTCATTCCGGGGCCAGCACCGGTTTTATCGGTGATGGAACCCGGAATCCAGCTTCTTTGCGCATGCAAACACGAAAGCTGGATTCCGGATCGCGCCCGCTGCGCGGGCTTTTCCGGAATGACGACAATTATTTTTGCGGCATCGGGCTAGATGTGTAAACCCAACAGGTTGTTCACTGCCGAAGGGACGCGGCTGATGGGAGGACGGTAGTCGAGACTGGCATGCTGGCGGTGCCAGTTGTAGTAATGCAGCCAATGCAGCAGGTGCGCCGCGCGCTGATCGGAAGTTTGGTAGCTCCGGGCATACGCCCATTCCCGCAAGGCGGTCTGGATAAAGCGCTCGGCCTTGCCATTGGTGCGCGGCGTATAGGGCCGTGTGGTGCGGTGCTTGAGCCCAAGGCGCCTGAGCAGGCGCGCGAACCGGCGTGATCGGTAACAGGCGCCGTTGTCGGTCAGGACACGGGCGAAGCGGATACCCAAGCCCCGGTAATAGCGCACGGCCTTGAGCAGCGCCTTGCTTGCGCTGGCGGCTTTCTCGTCGGGCTCGATACTGCTGAAGGCAACACGGGAGTGGTCGTCGATGGCGATGTGGACGTATTCCCAACCGGCACCCGCCGAATCGATCTTGCGATCGCCGGTGACGCGATGGCCAGGTTGCCGGAAGCGACCAAGCTTCTTGATGTCCAGGTGCAACAGGTCGCCGGGCGCATCATGTTCGTAGCGCCGGATCGGCGCTGCCGGCTCCAATGCGGCCAGCCGGTTGAGCCCGGCCCGATGCAGCAGTCGTCCCACCGTACTCGGCGCCATGTCCACGGCTTGGGCAATCATCCGGTAGGTCTGCCGGGTATGCCGCCGCTCGATGACCTCGGCAACCCGCAGCTCAGGCGTGGCGTGTGGACAAGCATGCGGCCGCGAGGAACGATCCACCAGTCCGCCGACGCCTTCCTCGCGAAAGCGACGCAGCCACTTGTAGGCCGTGCGTTCGCTGACGCCGGCAGCTTGGGCGGCTTCTTCGACCCGCAAGCCATGTTCGACAATCCGTTTCACAAGAAGGGCTCGACTAAAGGGCGACAACCGGGCACCTTTATGTACGTTCATCCGGGGCTCCTGAAGGAATGGTGGGTTCGCACCTCCAGTCTTTCGGGTTCGCCTCGGATGAACAACCTACTGAGAGATCACAGCTAGATCTTGTACCCGCGATGGATCGCCACGATCCCGGCGGAAAGATTGCGCACCTCGACACTGCGGAAACCGGCCGCTTCCATCATCGCCTTCAGCGTCGCCTGATCGGGATGCTTCCTGATCGATTCGGCGAGGTAGCGGTAACTGCCCTCGTCACGCGCGACCAGCTTGCCGATGCGCGGCAGTACCTGAAACGAGTGGAAGTCGTACAGCGGTTTCAGCCATCCCTGATTCACCCGCGAGAATTCCAGAATCAGCACCCGGCCTCCGGGCTTCAGCACGCGCTGCATTTCGCGCAGGGCCTGGTCCTTGTCGGTGACGTTGCGCAGACCGAACGCCATCGTCACTGCGTCAAATGACCCGTCCGAAAATGGCAACGTCTCGGCGTTCACCTGCGCGAAGCGCAGGCCCTGCAACAGACCACGATCCAGCAGCCGGTCACGCCCCGCGCGCAGCATCGCGGCATTGATGTCGGCAATGATGACTTCGCCCTTGTCGCCCACGCGCGGCAACAGCAGGGCTGCGATGTGGCCGGTGCCACCCGCCAGATCCAGCACGCGATCGCCCGGGCGCACGCCCGAGGTCGCGACGAAGTGCCGCTTCCACAAGCGATGGATGCCGAACGACATCAAGTCGTTCATCACGTCGTACTTGCCT
>JBOHYV010000075.1:0-8952 GCA_050738135.1 Rhodanobacteraceae bacterium
GATCCACCCGATCGCGATGCAGGAAGGGTTGCGGTTTGCGATCCGCGAAGGCGGCCGCACGGTAGGCGCGGGCGTGGTGACCAAGGTTATTGAGTAAACCCCGGGACTCGGGATCCGGGACTCGGGATCCGGGACTCGGGACTCGGAAGATCAAGAGCTGCATGCTTTTGCTTTTCCCGAGTCCCCAGTCCCGAAACGAGAAGGTGAAAACCCTCTCGCTGACAAACAACGAAACGCTCTTTTGGAATACGAAGGTTCACGACAATGGCAACCCAGAACATCCGCATCCGGCTGAAGGCTTACGACCATCGCCTGATCGACAAGTCGGCCAGCGAGATCGTGGAAACGGCCAAGCGTACGGGCGCGCAGGTGCGTGGCCCGATTCCGCTGCCGACCAAGATCGAGCGCTACACGATTCTGGTGTCGCCGCACGTGGACAAGGACGCGCGCGACCAGTACGAGATCCGTACCCACAAGCGGGTGCTCGACATTGTCGATCCGAATGACAAGACCGTGGATGCGCTGATGAAGCTCGACCTCGCCGCTGGCGTGGACGTTCAGATCAAACTGGGATGATGTAGGAACGAGAAACCGGGGTCAGAGTCACTGTTTCGCTGCTGATGGTCGGCGGCACTGGCAGGCTCCGGTGAAATGTGACTCTGACCCCGGTTTCGGGGCCAACGAAGCAGGCATGAACATGAGCATCGGACTGGTTGGCAAAAAATGTGGCATGAGCCGGGTCTTCACCGAAGACGGCCGCTCGCTGCCCGTCACCCTGATCGAGGCGACGCCGAACCGCGTCACCCAGGTGAAGACCGCCGACGACGACGGCTACGTCGCGGTGCAGGTCACTGCGGGCGCAAAGCGCGCGTCGCTGCTGACCAAGCCGGCCAAGGGCCACTTCGCCAAGGCAAAGGTCGAGCCGGGCCGCGGCCTGTGGGAGTTTCGCCTTGACGACAAGGATGCCGGCAAGTACGCGGTCGGCGCCGAGATCAAGGTGGACGACGTGTTCAAGGTCGGCCAGATGGTAGACGTCGCGGGCGTGTCCAAGGGCAAGGGCTTCCAGGGCACGATCAAGCGCTGGAACTTCTCGATGGGTGACGCGACGCACGGCAACTCGCTGTCGCACCGCGCGCCGGGTTCGATCGGCCAGCGCCAGACCCCGGGCCGCGTGTTTCCGGGCAAGAAGATGGCCGGCCAGATGGGCAACGTCAATCGTTCGGCGATGAATCTCGAAGTGGTCAGCGTGGACGCCGAGCGCCACCTGATCGCAGTCAAGGGCGCGGTACCCGGTGCCCCCGGCGGCGACGTGGTCGTGCGCCCGGCGGCCAAGGCTTGAGGACCTGACCATGGAACTGAATGTGATTGGCGCGAACCCGGTACAGGTTTCCGAAGCGATCTTCGGCGCCGCGTTCCGTCAGGATCTCGTGCACCAGGTGGTAGTGGCGTACCGCAACGCGGGCCGCGCCGGTACCAAGGCGCAGTTGAACCATACCCGCATGTCGGGTACCACCAAGAAGTTCAAGAAGCAGAAGGGCGGCGGCGCCCGCCACGGCGACTATCGTGCGCCGATCTTCGTCGGTGGTGCGCGCGCATTCGCGGCGCAACCGCGCGACTTCGCGCAGAAGGTCAACCGCAAGATGTATCGCGGCGCGCTGTGCTCGATGCTGGCCGAATTGAATCGCCAAGGCCGCTTGAAGGTCGTCCCGGAATTCGCGGTGGACGCGCCCAGGACGAAATCGCTGATCGGCAAGCTCGACCAGATCGAAGCCAAGGGCCGCACCCTGATCGTGGCGGCGGCGGTGGACGAGAAGCTGTATCTCGCCGCGCGCAACAACCCCGACATCATCGATGTCATCGATGTGGACGGCATCAATCCGGTCGCGCTGGCCGCCGCCGACCACGTCGTCATTACGATCGACGCGGTGAAGAAGATCGAGGAGTGGCTGGCATGAATGGCGACAGGATCCTGGCGGCGCTGCGTGCGCCGCACGTTTCGGAAAAGAGCACCCGCCTTTCCGAGCACAACCAGTACGTATTCACGGTGGCTTCCGGCGCCACCAAGGCCGACGTCAAGTCCGCGGTCGAGAAGATGTTCGGCGTGAACGTGGTATCGGTGAACGTGGCCAACATCAAGGGCAAGCTGAAGATGTTCCGCTTCAAGCCCGGTCGCAAGCCCGGTGTCCGCAAGGCATACGTGCGTCTGGCCGAGGGCCAGAGCATCGACGTCGCCGCGGGCAAGGCCTGAACCAGGAGTCTCGTGAAATGGCACTGATCACACCCAAGCCGACTTCGCCGGGACGCCGCGGGATGGTGCGCGTCGCGCCACCGGCCGGCCTGCACAAGGGCGAACCCTACGCGCCGCTGACCGAGGCGCAGTCCAAGACCGGTGGCCGCAACCATTACGGGCGCATCACCGTGCGCCATCGTGGCGGCGGACACAAGCAGCACTACCGGATCATCGACTTCAAGCGCGACAAGGAAGGCGTCGCCTGCCGCGTCGAGCGCGTCGAGTACGATCCGAATCGCACCGCGCACATCGCGTTGCTGTGCTATGTGGACGGCGAGCGCCGCTACATCATCGCGCCCAAGGGCGTCCAGGTCGGTGCGCAGTTGATGGCGGGCACCGATGCGCCGATCAAGGACGGCAACACGCTGCCGCTGCGCAACATGCCGATCGGCACCACCGTGCACTGCGTCGAGATGAAGCCGGGCAAAGGCGCCCAACTCGCACGTAGCGCCGGTGCCTCGGCCCAGCTGGTGGCGCGCGAATCGGGCTATGCGACGTTGCGCCTGCGTTCGGGCGAGATGCGCAAGGTGCCGGTCGAGTGCCGGGCCACCGTCGGCGAGGTCGGCAATGGAGAACACAGCCTCAAGAAGCTTGGCAAGGCCGGCGCCAAGCGCTGGCTGGGCATCCGCCCGACCGTACGCGGCGTAGTGATGAATCCGGTCGATCACCCGCACGGCGGCGGCGAAGGCCGTACCTCGGGCGGCCGTCATCCGGTCAGCCCGTGGGGCACGCCGACCAAGGGTTACAAGACCCGCAACAACAAGCGCACGCAGAAGATGATCGTGCGTCGTCGCAGCAAGAAGTAAAGGCGCACCAATATGCCACGTTCCCTCAAGAAAGGCCCGTTCATCGACCTGCACCTTCTGAAGAAGGTCGAGTCGGCGAACCAGAGCAACAGCAAGCGCCCGATCAAGACCTGGTCGCGACGCTCGATGATCCTGCCGGAAATGGTGGGTCTCACCGTTGCCGTTCACAACGGTCGGCTGCATGTGCCAGTGCTGGTCAACGAGAACATGGTCGGGCACAAGCTCGGCGAGTTCGCGGTGACCCGCACCTTCAAGGGCCACAGCGGCGACAAAAAGGCGGCAGCGCCGGTTCCTGCAGGCGGCGGCAAGAAGTGATGGGTACCGACATGACTACGACTCAAGCCAAGGCCGTCCTGCGTGGCGTGCGCATTTCGGCGCAGAAGGCGAGACTGGTGGCCGACATGGTGCGCGGCATGCCCGTCGGCACTGCCAGCGCCGTGCTGGAACACACCAACAAGAAAGCGGCGCACCTGGTCCGCAAAGTGCTGCTGTCGGCGGTTGCCAATGCCGAGAACAACATCGGCGCAGACGTGGACGAACTCAAGGTCGCGCGCATCTACGTGGACGAGGGCGCGGTCATGAAGCGCATGCGCGCACGCGCCAAGGGTCGCGGTTCGCGGATTCTCAAGCGCACTTCGCACATCACGGTCGAGGTAGGCTGATCATGGGTCACAAAGTCAATCCAATCGGAATCCGCCTCGGCATTTCCAAGGACTGGAACTCCAAGTGGTTCGCCGGCAAGCGCCAGTACGCCGAACACCTGGTTTCCGACCTCAAGGTACGCGAACTGCTGAAGAAAAAGCTTGCGCAGGCCGGCGTGTCCAGGATCCAGATCAACCGTCCGCAGAAGAACGCCGACATCACCATCTTCACCGCGCGTCCGGGCGTCGTGATCGGCAAGAAGGGCGAAGACATCGAGAAGCTGCGGCGCGAAGTATCGAAAATCATGGGTGTGGATGCCCACATCAACGTCAGCGAGGTGCGCAAACCAGAGCTGGACGCGCAGTTGGTTGCCGAATCCATCGCGCAGCAGCTGGAGCGCCGCATCATGTTCCGCCGCGCCATGAAGCGCGCGGTGCAAAACGCGATGCGCCTTGGCGCGCTGGGCATCAAGGTCAATGTCGCCGGTCGTTTGAATGGCGCCGAAATCGCGCGTTCCGAGTGGTATCGCGAAGGCCGCGTGCCGCTGCACACGTTGCGCGCCGACATTGATTACGGGCTGGCCGAGGCTCGCACCACCTATGGCGTGATCGGCGTCAAGGTATGGATCTACAAGGGCGAGATCTTCGACTTCGCCAGCGTTGGCCAAGCCAAGGAAGACGATCGCAACGAGGGATCGTCGCGCCGCGATCGCGGTTCGCGTGACGACGACCGTCGGGAGCGCGCCCCGCGCGGGCGCCGTGAGCGGACCGGGGAACAGTAAAGAGTGAAGTCGGCCGCCAGCACGGCCTGCAAAGAGTGTAGGGTAAAGTCGGCGGCGTTGCCGCCTGCACCGAGTAAAGAGAAAACGCAGAACGTATCGCTGGCTCTTGCCATTTGCAGCGAACGAAGTGAGCGACTTTTCTCTTTACAACGAGCAACGCGAGCGACTTGACCCCTGACAGCGAGCAAAACGAGCGAACCAACCATGTTGCAACCCAAACGCACCAAATTCCGCAAACAGTTCAAGGGCCGCAACCGGGGCTTGAGCCTCAGCGGCAACCTTGTCAGCTTCGGCGAGTACGGGCTCAAGGCAACCACCCGCGGCGCGATCACTGCGCGTGAGATCGAAGCCGCGCGCCGTTGCATCACGCGCTACGCGAAGCGCGGCGGCAAGCTGTGGATCCGGGTGTTTCCCGACAAGCCCATCACCAAGAAGCCGATTGAAGTCCGCATGGGCGCAGGCAAGGGCAATGTCGAGTACTGGGTCGCGCCGATCCAGCCCGGCCGGATGCTGTACGAAATCGAAGGCGTCAGCGAAGCCGAGGCGCGCGAGGCGTTCCGCCTTGCCGCGGCCAAGCTGTCGGTGCAAACCCAATTCACGACCAGGGCGCTGCTGTGATGGATACCCACGAAATGCGCGGCAAATCCGCGCAGGAACTGATCGACCACATCGCCGAATTGCGCCGCGAACAATTCAGCCTGCGCATGCAGAAGGCACAGGGCCAGAACGCACAGACCCATCAATTCGCCAAGGTGCGACGCGAAATCGCGCGCGCCGCGACGATCCTGGGTGGGAAGCAGACTCACGGAGCCGGATGATGAACGAGACCAACAATCCAGTTGGCGGCAGCGCGCGTACCCTCGAGGGTCGCGTCACCAGCAGCAAGGCAGCCAAGACGGTGACCGTGAAGGTCGATCGCCAGGAGCAGCACGGGCTGTACGGCAAGTTGCTGCGCCGCTCCACCAAGCTGCATGCGCACGACGAAATGGGCGAATGCCACGAGGGCGACCTGGTGCGCATCGCCGAGTGCCGCCCGTTGTCCAAGACCAAGCATTTCCGCGTCGTGGAAGTGCTGGCGCGCGCGGCCGAGTGAGGAGATCGCAGCCATGATCCAGATGCAAACCATGCTGGCCGCGGCGGACAATAGCGGTGCGCGCGAATTGATGTGCATCAAGGTGCTGGGCGGCTCCAAACGCCGCTATGCCAGCGTCGGCGATGTCATCAAGGTTTCAATCCGCGACGCGATTCCGCGCAGCAAGGTCAAGAAGGGCGAGGTCTACAACGCCGTGGTGGTGCGCACCGCCAAAGGCGTGCGCCGTCCGGACGGATCGCTGATCCGCTTCGACGACAACGCCGCGGTGCTCTTGAACAACAAGCTGGAACCGATCGGCACCCGCATCTTCGGGCCGGTCACCCGTGAACTGCGCAGCGAGCGCTTCATGAAGATCGTCTCGCTGGCGCCGGAAGTGCTGTAAAGGGTAATGAGTAAAGTCGGCGGCTGCGCCGCCTGTAAAGAGTTAATGGAAATTGGGTTTTCCTTTTTACCCTTGACCATTTTCAGCGATCGCAGCGAGCAGCTTTACAGCGAACATGGTGGCGCTCCATTGCAGAAAGTGAGTTACCTATGAACAGAATTCGAAAAGGCGACACGGTGCTCGTGATCGCGGGCAGGAACAAGGGTCAGCACGGCGAGGTCACCCGCATCGCCGGCGAGCGCGTGTTCGTGCAGAACGTCAACATGGTCAAGCGCCACACCAAGCCCAACCCGCAGTTGCAGCAGCCGGGCGGCATCGTGGAGCGCGAGGCCCCGATCCACGTTTCCAACGTCATGCTGTACGACGTGGCCACCGGCAAGGGCGAACGCGTGGGCCACAAGACCCTCGGTGACGGGCGCAAGGTGCGCGTGCTCCGGTCGACCGGCGAAGTCGTCGACGCCTGATTTGAGCGCTCTCCAGGGCTTTTGATATGACTACCCGACTTGAAAAATTCTACAAAGACGAAGTGATGACGGCGCTGATGAAGCGTTTCGGCTATCAGAACCCGATGCAGGTTCCGCGCATCAGCAAGATCACGCTCAACATGGGCGTGGGCGAAGCCGCGGCCAACAAGAAGGTGCTGGAAAACGCGACCGCCGACATGGCCAAGATTGCCGGCCAGAAGCCGATCGTGACCAAAGCACGCACGTCAGTCGCCTCGTTCAAGATTCGCGACGGCTGGCCGATCGGCTGCAAGGTCACCTTGCGCCGCGCCAACATGTGGGAGTTCTTCGACCGCCTGGTCAACATCTCGTTGCCGCGCGTGCGCGACTTCCGCGGTGTGTCCGGCCGCGCCTTTGACGGCCGCGGCAACTACAACATGGGTGTGAAGGAACAGATCATCTTCCCGGAAATCGACTTCGACCAGGTCGACGCGATGCGCGGCATGGACATCTGCATCACCACCACCGCGAAAACCGACGCGGAAGCCAAAGCGCTTCTTGAAGCGTTCCACTTCCCGTTCCGCAACTGACGAGAGACGTAAACCGATGGCCAAGAAATCCATGGTGAATCGCGACCTGAAGCGTGCCAAGCTGATCAAGCGGCACGCCGGCAAGCGCGTCGATCTCAAAAAGATCATCGCCAGCGCCGATGCGAGCTACGAAGAGAAGATGACCGCACAGGCCAAGCTGCAGAAGCTGCCGCGCGATTCGAGCCCGTCGCGCTTGCGCACCCGCTGCGCGCTGACCGGTCGGCCGCGCGCCGTGTACGCGAAGTTCGGCCTGTCCCGCAGCAAGTTGCGTGAAGCCACCATGCGCGGGGACGTACCGGGGCTGCGCAAGGCTTCGTGGTGAAGCAGGGACAAGGGACCAGGGACCAGTAGAAGCCAACGCCCGCAGGCTGCTGCTTTTGCCGGTCCCCGGTCCCAAGCACAACAATACTGATTCCAGTAACCGGATATCGATGCCGAATCACTGACTCGAACAAATACGTTCCAGCGCAAGGTGCTTTACCGCTCTTTGCCCCCTTGAGTCAAGGGGGGCGGATCGAACCGAAGGTTCGACCGGGGGTTGGGGGGTATGACCAGTTCCACGGAGCGAACGAGTTCGGGCTTCATCACACAGGAATGTTGCAATGAGCATGACTGATCCCATCGCCGATATGTTCACCCGCATCCGCAATGCCCAGGCCATGGGCAAGCCGACGGTGAGCATGCCGGCTTCGAAGTTGCGCCAGGCGCTGGCTGACCTGCTGAAGGCGGAAGGCTACGTGCTGGATTCGCGCCGCTCGGAAGACGGCAGCAAGGCGCAGCTTGAAATCAAGCTGAAGTATTTCCAGGGCAAGCCGGCGATCGAGCGCATCGAGCGTGTCAGTCGCCCCGGCCTGCGCGTATATCGCGGCAAGGACGCTCTGCCAAAGGTGCTGGCCGGCCTCGGCATTTCCATCGTTTCCACTTCCGCGGGCCTGATGACCGATGCGCAGGCGCGCGCCCAGGGCCTGGGTGGTGAAGTGGTCGGCCGCGTCGCGTAATGAGGACGGAGCAAACGACATGTCACGAGTAGCCAAGCAACCGATCGCGCTGCCCAAGGGCGTCGAGTGCCAGGTGGCCAAGGACGGGATCACCGTCAAGGGTCCCAAGGGCACCCTCAAGATGCACGCGATACCTGGTGTCGAAATCAAGAGTGCCGATGGCCACCTGACTTGTGCCGACGGCAGCGCCGAGACCAAGTTTGCGGGCACCACCCGCGCGCTGCTGGCCAACATGGTCAGGGGCGTGAGCCAGGGTTACGAGCGCAAGCTGGAGCTGGTCGGCGTCGGCTTTCGTGCTGCCCTGCAGGGCAAGAACCTGAGCCTTTCCATCGGGTTTTCCCATCCGGTGGTGTTTCCGGCGCCGGAAGGCGTCATCCTGGAAACCCCGTCGCCGACGGAGATCCTGGTGAAGGGTGCCGACAAGCAACGGGTAGGCGAAACCGCTGCCAAGATCCGTGCGTTCCGCCCGCCGGAACCGTACAAGGGCAAAGGCGTGCGTTACGCCGGCGAACGCATCACGCTCAAGGAAGCGAAGAAGGCTTAGATCTATGATCGACAAGAAAACATCTCGTCTGCGCCGTGCCAAGTCCGCGCGCGCACACATCCGCAAGCTGGCGGTGCCGCGCTTGAGCGTCCATCGCAGCGGACAGCACATCTACGCACAGGTCATCGCTGCCGATGGTGCAACCGTGGTTGCGGCGGCATCAACCGTCCAGAAGGGCCTGCGCAATGGCCTCAAGGGCACCAAGAACAAGTCCGCCGCTGCGGCGGTGGGCAAGGCGGTCGCGGAAAGGGCGCGCGCCGCGGGAATCGAGTCGGTTGCGTTCGACCGCTCGGGTTTCCGTTACCACGGGCGCGTGGCCGCGTTGGCGGATGCCGCGCGCGAAGCGGGATTGAAATTCTGAAGCAAGGGCTGGGGGGCGGGTA
>JBOHYV010000076.1:0-8942 GCA_050738135.1 Rhodanobacteraceae bacterium
CGGCAAGCTTGCCCGCTTCCGGGGAATTCAGTGGGTGGACCTGGCCCGAGCGGTCCTGCCGCCACGCGCCGCGCCGGTCCAGGCCGCCGGCATCGGCGTAGGCCGGGAAGCTTTCCCTGCTGTAGCGGCGGCCGTCCTGCAGATCGACCAGAATCCGTGTTCGCCCGTGCATGCCGTTGCTGTCGATGATGCCGGCTCCCGATATTGCGACGACGTGTTGCCAATGGGAGCCGCCTTCGGCGGCGCACATCGCGCTCAGCACGGACTGCGGTGTTGCGGGAGACGCGATCGCCGCGGATGCGTACAGGCCGAGCAGAGCCGGTATCACGGGGAACTGGATACGCACGGACCAACCTCGTCTGCGAGAAGACCGGACCAGCGTAATGTCGCTGCTGCGCCCGCGCTTGTCCGCAAATGATATTTCAGGACGGGTTTTGCGTGCGTTGTCGCCAGGCGCGAGGCGTTTCGCCGGTGACGTGGCGAAACACGCGCGAGAAGTGACTCTGGTCGGCGAACCCGGCATCCAGAGCGATGCCTGCAATGGGGCGGCGCGAATCAGTGAGCGCTTCGCAGGCGCGGTGGATGCGCAAGCGGCGCAGATAATCGCCAATCGTGAATCCGCAGGTGCGGTGAAAGCTGCGGGCAAGGTGCGCCGGGTGCACGCCGGCAAGCGATGCCAGTTCCGTGATCGAAGTTGCACGGCATGGATCGTCGTGCAACTTTTCGAATACGCGTGCCATCCAGGCTGGGGCGTTGGCGTGCCGACCTTGCCGACAAGCCAGCGCGACCAGTTCCAGCGTGGCGGCCTGCAATGCCAGCGGAGCCGCGTCGTCCGTGCCGGCCAGTTCACGTTCGATCCGCGATTGCAACAATATCGCACCCGCCAGGTTCAGCTTCCGGTAGTCACCCAGCAGGCACCGGATGGCGGCATCGTCGCCGAGTGCGCGATCAACATGGATATTGATGCAGCGCGCCCCTTCGCCGCCGAAGCGATCCGCATGTTTGTGTCCCTCGGGGTGCACCATCAAGGTGCCGCGTTGGCAATCGTCCGATCGGGCGCCGGCCCTCTGGTGGTATTCACCGTCGGCAATCAGACACAGGTACGCGTCTCCGTGTTCGTGCGTGGACAATTCTGCCCGCGACGCGTACCGGGTCGCTGAAACCGTGATACCGCCGCAACTCCGCAGATTCAGGATGGTACCGAGCGTGGCGTTTTCCAGTCGCAGCATGGAGTGGATTTTACGCACGCGCCCTTTGCACCGGACAAGCCGTGAGGACCCACACGCTGGCGATGGTGCAACGTCCTGCGCGGATACAGACGGCCGGGGATCTAATGTGTACTGCTGGCCCTGGCCGGCACGGAAATCGTGGGCGGCACGATGGACGGTGACGGCGGTGATGGCGCCGCGACCGCAACGGGCTCGCTGAACGCCTGCCGGGGCAGTGTCTCACGCGCCAGCCTGGGCTTCTGCTTCAGCATCGTGACCTCGTCGGCCATGATGTGCGCGGTTTCGTCCAGCTCGATGTCCTTGGCTTGTTTCGCAGCCTTTTCGCGCGCGACCGAAACCTCCACGCTGCGCTCGCCGGGGGTCAGCCCGTCATCGGGTTCGAGCGTGATGGCAGAAGCGTCGCCCAGCGCCTCGCGCCGCTTCTTGAACGACGCATCCTGCGCATCCTGCTGCTTGCGTTCGGCGTTGCGCACCTTGTAGTTGAGCGACACGCTTTTCTTGTCGTGCAGCGTGCGCGCGGTGGCCAGCTCGTCCAGCAGCAGTTTCCACGCTGGATCCGTCCTGGTCCGCTCGGCGTGCTCGGACGTCAGCGGAGCGACTAGCGGTTTCTGGTTGGCGACGGGCGTGTAACGGGCCGCTGCGATGTGGGTCCATTTCAGCGCGTTCGGATAGCTCGATTCACCGTAATCCTTGTAACCGATACTGTGCGGGAACAGGATGTCGGGCGTCACGCCGTGCAACTGGGTCGAATCGCCGTCCACGCGGAAGAACTCGGCGATGGTCATCTTGAGTTCGCCGAAGGTCGGCTTGGTGTTCATCGCCAGCTGGTCGAGGCTGGTGAGGTTCTGCACCGTGCCCTTGCCGAAGGTCTGTTCGCCGATGATCAGGCCACGGCCGTAATCCTGGATCGCGGCGGTGAAGATTTCGCTGGCCGAAGCCGAGCCGCGATTCACCAGCACTGCCATCGGGCCGGTCCACAGCATCTTCTCCTCCGAATCCTGCTCCTCGACGTGACCGCGATTGTCGCGCACCTGCACCACCGGACCCTTGCCGATGAACAACCCGGTCAGGTTCACCGCTTCCGAGAGCGAGCCGCCGCCATTGTCACGCAGGTCCACGATCACCGCCGAGACCTTGTCCTGCTCGAGTTCCTTGAGGAGCTTGGCGACGTCGCGGGAGGCGCTCTTGTAGTTGGGGTCGCCGCGGCGGCGCGCGTCGAAATCCTCGTAGAAGCTGGGCAGGTCGATCACGCCGACCTTGACGGTACGGCCGCCTTCCTTGACGTCGATGACCTTCTTCTTGGCAGCCTGTTCGGCGACGGTCACCTTTTTGCGCACCAGGGTGATGACTTCCGGCTTCGCATCGGGGCCGCCCTCGGCCGACAGGATTTCCAGACGCACCACCGTGCCCTTGTGGCCGCGAATTTTCGCGACCACGTCGTCGATCCGCCAGCCGACCACGTCGACGATGGCGCCGCATTCACCCTGGCCCACGCCCACGATCTTGTCGCCGATCTCGAGCTTGCCGGACTTGGCGGCCGGGCCGCCGGGCACCACCTGGCGGATCACGGTGTATTCGTCGTGTTCCTGCAGCACCGCGCCGATGCCTTCCAGCGACAGGCTCATTATGATGTTGAAATTCTGGCTGGAGCGTGGCCCGAAGTAATTGGTATGCGGGTCGATCGCCATCGCGTAGGAATTCAGGAACGTCTGGAACACGTCCTCGTTGTCGAGCTGGTGCACGCGGCCCAGATAGGTCTCGTAGCGGTGCGACAGCGTCTTGCGGATCTCGGCGGCGTCCTTGCCTGCAAGTTTCAGGCGGATCCAGTCGTTTTCGACGCGCTCCTTCCACAACTGGTCGAGTGCGGCGGTGTCGGTGGCCCAGGACGCCTTGTCGCGGTCGAAGGTGTAGGTCTGGTTGGTGTCGAGCTTGAAGCCCTGCTTCAGCACTTTCAGCGCGTAGGCGGTGCGCTGGCCCGCGCGTTTCTCGTACAGGTTGAAGATCGCGAACGGAATCGACAGGTCACCGTTCCAGATCGCGTCATCAAGCTTGGTGCGATCGGGCGCGAACTTGTCGATGTCCTGTTGGGTGAAGAACAGCTTGCTGCCGTCCAGGGCCTTGAAATAGGCCTTGAAGATCTTCTCCGACATCGCATCGTCGAGCGGCAACGCCTCGTACTGGAAGCGCGTCAGCAGATGCGCGGCGAGGATCGCGGTCTGGCCTTGCGCCGCGGTCGGTTTCAGCACCGGCGCCGGCGTCATCTTGTATTTCGCGACCGGTATGGCCGGCACGCTGGATGATGCGGCCGGGCACGTCGTGGGCGCGGCGGCTTCGGCGCGCGCGCCGAGCGACACGACGATGGCGATCAGGACAACAAGGACACGCTGCAACATGGATTTTCCTCGGGCGACCGGAGCGACCGGCCGCGTGCGCTCGTGGCGCCTGCAAAGATGAAAAAAGGCGCCAGCGGTCCGCTGACGCGTTTGGGTGCGCAGTTTGGGCGAGCGAGGCTCGTCACGGTGCATCCCGCACTCTACGTTATCGGAAAACGCGGGCACCGGATACGGCCGCAAGTCATGCCGCAGCGTGGAAGAGGGCGGGATCCGCTTCCTGCGGTGACAGTCCGAATTGTCGGCCCAGCTCGCCAATCAGCACATCCTCCACGTCCGCAAGCTGCGACGGGCCGCCCAAGTCTAGCATTTGTATTACCTGAAGGTCCGCGTAACCGCAGGGGTTGATGCGCCGGAAAGGCTCCAGATCCATCGCGATGTTGAAGGCGAGACCGTGAAACGTGCAGCCACGGCGCACGCGCAGGCCGAGCGCCGCGATCTTGGCTTCGCCCACGTAGACGCCGGGCGCCCCTTCACGCCGCAGGCCCTGGATGTTCCACTCGGCCAGCGTATCGATGACGGCCTGCTCGATCCGGCGCACCAATTCGCGCACACCCAGCTGCAATCGGCGCAGGTCCAGAAGCGGATAGGTCACGATCTGGCCGGGCCCGTGATAGGTCACCTGACCGCCGCGATCGACATGCAGCACCGGGATGTCGCCGGGCGCCAGCACATGCTCGGGCTTGCCGGCCTGTCCCAGCGTGAATACCGGCTCGTGCTCGACCAGCCACAACTCGTCCGGCGTGTCTGGCCCGCGTGCATCGGTGAAAGCCTGCATTGCATGCCAGACGGGTTCATAGGGCTGGCGACCCATTTTCCGGACGAATAGAGAGCGGGGCTCGGGACTCGGGACTCGGGACTCGGTGTTCGCTAGCGGGACGGTAATCTCCATTATGACCATTGTTGCGCCGACAGAAACTTGTGTAGCCGATGGATGCGGCTTGTCGCGATCTTGTAAGTGCCGACAGACTCAGATTTGAGCTTCAGGCTTTCCCGAGTCCCGAGTCCCGAGTCCCGAACCCCGAGTCCGCGTCAAAGCGTGTATCGGATATCCGGGTGCGCGCGCAACGCCGCGTGGGCCTGCTCGTATTTTTCGCGCGAAGGACAATTGAACACCACGCTCACCGACACGTAGTTGCCCTGGCTCGATGCGCGTTCGCGCACGCTGGCATTCAGCACCGACAGGCCGATTTCGCGCAGGATTTCGCCCACGCGCTCCCGCAGGTTGGCATTTGCATTGCCCATCGCGGTGATTTCGAAGCTGCCGGGAAACTGGAAGCCCTGGCCCTCGTTCTTCTCGATATTGTCGAGGTCGCGCACATGAAACCTATTGCGTTGCAGCCGGGGCCGCGACGCTGGAGGCTGACGAGACCGTCACCGTGGGCGCCGGTGTGGTGGTGATGCCGGTGCCGTGGTGGAACCACAACAGGATTGCGTCCCACAGGCGCTTGAAGAACCCGCCCTGGGGCGCATCCTGCAACACCACCAGCGGTTCGGTTACCAGCGGCTTGCCGTCGAACGTCACCTTGAGCGTGCCGACTTGCTGGCCCTTCGTGAACGGTGCAATCAGGCGCTGCGGGATTTCCAGCACGGCTTTCAGTTTGTCGTAGCGCCCGCGCGGGATGGTCACCGAAATATTCCCGGCGAGACCGAGCTCCAGCGCGTCCGCTTGGCCCTTCCACAGCCGCGGCGTGGCCAGCACCTGACCGGCGGCGTACAGCTTGTCGCTCTGGTAAAAATTGAAGCCCCAGTTGAGCAGGGCCTCGTCGCCGCTGGCTGCGGCGTTCATGTCGGATCCGCCCATGGTGACCGCGATCAGGCGCATGCCGTTGCGCAACGCCGAGGCGGCGAGGCAGTAGCCGGCTTCCTTGGTCGAGCCCGTCTTGATGCCGTCCACCGACGGGTCGGTCCACAGCAACGGGTTGCGGTTGTGCTGCTCGATGCCGTTCCACTCGAACGACTTCGTCGCCGAAATCCTGTATTCCTCGGGGAAATTCCGGATCAGCGCACGCGAGAGGATCGCGATGTCGTGCGCGCTGCTGTAGTGATCGGGCGCGGGATAGCCCGATGCATTGATGAAGTGCGTGTTGTCCATGCCCAGCCGCTTGGCGTAGGCGTCCATCATCTGTGCGAACGCAGTCTCGGAGCCGGCCACGTGCTCGGCCAGCGCTATTGCGGCGTCGTTGCCGGACTGCACGATCATGCCGTACAGCAGATCCTTGAGCGGCACGTACGAATGCAGCTTCAGGAAGCTGGTCGAGCCGTCGGTGCCGGCGCCGCCGGCCTTCCAGGCGTGGTCGCTGATGTAGACCTTGTCGTTCAGGTGGATCTTGCCGGCGGCGAGTTCCGAGTCGACCACGTACTCGGTCATGATCTTGGTGAGCGAAGCCGGCGCGCGGCGCGCATCCATGTCGTGCGAAGCCAGGATCTGGCCGCTGGTGTAGTCCATCAACACCCATGTGGCGGCGTCAGGCTGCGGCGGCGACGGGATCGGCGTTTGCGGAATCGTCGGTACCGGCTTCGGTGGCGCCTGCGGCTTGGGCGGCGGCGGAGTCTGCGCGAACGACGCGCCGGTGAAGGCGACGAGGGCAATCAACATCAGGGAACGCACGATTTTCATAGACTCTCGAGTTGTCTGGAACTGTGCGCCGGCGGCGCGAGGAAGGGGATTGCGGGCGTTTTCCTTCTCCCTCCGGGAGAAGGGCGCATCGCGCGCTCTTGTTTTTGCGCGAAGCGCCGGATGAGGGTACGAATCCACGAGCGATGTGGATTTGCTTGCACGGGTCACATCACGCAAGTCATGAACCCTCACCCGCCCTTGCGGGCACTCTCTGCCGGGGAGAGGGAATTGCATGATTGAAGGAGATGATCAAGAGTGGCCTACTCTACCGTGACACTCGAATGTGGCAAACCCAGCGTGTCGAGACGTGCAGTGGTGCGGTCGACCGCATCGGCGTCGGACAACGGCCCGATCTGCACGCGTTCGATGGCGTGGTCATCCACCGTCGCGGCGACCACCCGCACCGTGCCCAGTTGCAACCGGCGCAGGCGCGTCGCCAACCGCGTGGCGTTGCCCATGTCGGCGAACGCACCAACTTGCACGTACAGTTGTGGCGGTTTGCCCGTTCGCGCTGTGACCGCGGTCAACGGCTGAGGTTCCGCATTCGGGTGCGCGGGATCGATCCCCTGCACTTCGACCAG
Organism: Rhodanobacteraceae bacterium; assembly: GCA_050738135.1. GTDB lineage: Bacteria > Pseudomonadota > Gammaproteobacteria > Xanthomonadales > Rhodanobacteraceae > 66-474. The sequence continues at coordinate 6,821 of JBOHYV010000076.1, forward strand.
GCCGGTGCCCTTGCGCCAGATGCCGATCCGCACCGCGGCGGCCAGCGACAGGTCGATCACACGATTGGGCACGAACGGGCCGCGATCGTTGACGCGCACGATCACGCCCTTGCCGTTCTCGAGATTGGTGACACGCGCGAAGCTTGGCAGCGGCAGCACCTTGCTGGCGGCCGAGAACTTGTACATGTCGTAGGTCTCGAAATCGGAGGTCCTGTAGCCCTGGAACTTGCTGCCGTAGTACGAGGCAATGCCGCGCTGGTCGTAGCCCGCGGCGGTCGGAAGTACTTGCCAGGTATGGCCTCGCACCGTGTACGGCGACTTGTTGCCGTAGTGCGAGTGCGGTTCGACCTTCGGGACCGGTTCGGGAATCTTGCTGAAATCGACCCCGTTGATGTCGGGCGAGGAATCGTTGGACTGGCGGTAGCGTTCCGTCTGCGGCAGCGAGGTGTCATCGCGTATGCCATGGCCATGCCCATGGTCATGACGGGACAGGGCGGATGAGCACCCGGCCAGCGCCAGCACGCAGAGCGGCACGGCGATGCGCAGGCCGCGGTTCATCGCGCCGCGGAGACCCCGGTGGCGTCGCCCGCGATCGCGCTGGCCAGTTGCGTGACCGCCATTGCGTACAGGGGACTGTGGTTGTAGCGGGTGATCACGTAGAAATTCCGGAAGGTCAGCCAATACTCGGGGCCATCGTCGCCATCCAGCGTCAGCAGGTTTGCGGGCAAGCCCGGATCCTCCGCGGCCGTCGGCGCATAGCCGTCGCTGCTGAATTGCTCAAGCGGCGTGGCGGGCATGGCATTCTTGTAGGCGGGCGGCTTGGTCGCGTTGGCGCTCGGATCGGCTTGCACCGCGATCGGTGCACCGGTTTGCCAGCCGTGCGCCCGGAAATAGTTGGCGATGCTGGCGAAGGCATCCGGCAGCGAAGCATCCAGATTGATGTGCCCGTCACCGTCGGCGTCCACCGCGAAATCGCGGATGCTGGACGGCATGAATTGCGCCAGGCCCTGGGCGCCCGCGTAGGAACCGTAGATCCCGGGAATCGGGCCCGGCAGCTTGTCACCGGGCAGTTCCAGCAGGGTCTTCAGCTCGCCACGGAAATACTTCGCCCGCGGCGGATAGTGGAACGCCAGTGTTGCCAGCGCGTCCAGCACGCGGTAGCTGCCGGTGTTGGCGCCGTAATTGGTTTCCACGCCGATGATCGCGACGATGATTTGCGGCGGTACGCCATACTGCTTCGATACCTGTTTCAGCAGCGCACGGTGGCGCTGGTAGAACGACACGCCTTGGCCGATCCGTTCCGGATTCAGGAAGATCGGTCGGTACTGGCTCCATGGCTTGCTCTCGGCCGGGCGGCTGATCGCATCGAGGATGCCCTGTTGCACTACCGCACTGTCCAGCAGCGCGTTCAATGCGGCCGGACTTTTGCCGGTGGCCGCTGACACCTCGCGCACCAGTTCGGCTTGCCCGGGGTTGGCCGCGGTTTCGGCGGTGGTGGCGGCGGTGGGTGCAGGCGTCGCCGCGGGCGGGGTGTGCGCCATGCCCATCAATGGCATCAATACCGGCAGCATCCAGCCCAGAACGACGACCCGTGGATTCCGGCGTGCCGATGCGTGGGCGCTGTACGGAAAATCGTCAATCGTGTCGGCGGGCAGTTTCATACGGCGATTCGTCGGGCGGTGCATGGATGGTAACGGAAGCAGGCCACTCCATTGTCCGCCGCGCTTAACCGTCTCCGAACACGTGACGGCGCTAGGCTGGAATGCCGGGTCCGATTGCTCGCGCCACCATGACCCTGCGCAGCCTGTTCGTCGATTGCAACGGTCGTTTCCGCCTCCTGAAGGAGACTTCGCATGATCATGCGCATCTGGCGCGGCATCACACCGAAAGAGCAGGCCGGCGCCTATCTCGAACATCTGCAACAGACCGCCTTGGCCGCGCTCAAGGATTACAAGGGCCAGCGTGGCGCGTGGGTGCTGCGCCGCGTGCAGGGCGAACAGTGCGAGTTCCAGGTGCTGACGCTGTGGGATTCCATGAAGGCACTGCACGCCTACGCCGGGAAGAAACCCGAGCGCGCGGTGTATTACGACGAAGACGACAAGTACCTGCTGGACATGGAACC
>JBOHYV010000077.1:0-8917 GCA_050738135.1 Rhodanobacteraceae bacterium
GGAAGAGTAGAAGTTTGGGGTCGCGGGAAACGGATTCAATCCGATTCGTGTTGTTTGCGCATCTCGCGTATGCCGTCCAAGACCCGGGCGAGCACGCCTTGCAACTGCTCGCGTTCGCGCGTGGTGGTGCAGGCAAAGGTCCGTTCGGCCACGGCGTCGCAGTAACCGATGACCCGCTTGCGCAATGCCTTGCCCGGTGCGGTCAGCTCGAGCCTCAGGGCGCGTCGGTCGTCCGGATCCGGCACGCGCTTGAGGTAACCGCGCTGTTCCAGCTTGTCGAGCAGACGGGTCAACGCACCGGGGTTGTAATGCAGAGCGCGCGCCAGTTCCACCGGCGTCATCGGCTCGGTGTGCCCCAGCAGCTTGAGCGCGACGAATTGCGTGAAATTGAGTTCCACACCCTGCCGGCCCATCTCACGCTCCACTTCGTTGACGAATTCCGTCCGCAGCCGGCCGACCAGTCGGCACAACTGGAACGAACTGTCCGGGGTGGTTTGGGGGAGTTTCATGCCGAGGATGATACTGTCTTGGCTTTAATTGTCAAGGCAATTATAATCTAGGCAATCAGAACAGTTGCCCCCATTGGTGAACTGCACCGCTTCGCTTTCCCGTGCCGGACGCAACAAGGAGCCCCGCATGCAAGGCGTGGTTCCGGATTGGCCCTGGTGGCATGCCTCGTGGCGTGCGCGCCCGCGCTGGCGCGGGGCTTCGGCCTCGCCATCGGCTCTAGCGCGAGACGATGCTGCTGGCGGGCATCAGGTGGTAGCAGATCGCGAAGGGAGCTCGAACGCTGAAGAACCGTCGCGAGCGATGGCAGATTGCGAGTCGCCGGAGCGCAGCAGGTTATTCAGCGTTCGATGGGGCGTGACGGATCACTGACCCACCCGCTCCATGACGGCGCGAACAGCCGCGAGCCGGCAAGCCCGGCCGCTTCCATCGCCAGCAGGTTGTGGCAGGCGGTGACACCCGATCCGCACATGTGCACGACGTCGCGCGGATCGTGGACGCCGAGCGCAGCCACGAATTCCGCGCGCAATGTTTGCGCGGGCTTGAATCGTCCATCGGATGCAAGGTTCTGCGGGAACGGCCGGTTGCGTGCGCCGGGAACGTGACCGGCGACAGGATCGATGGGCTCGACTTCACCGCGAAAGCGCGGCGCCGCGCGCGCGTCGAGCACCAGCGTGGACGGCTGCGCGCGCAGACGTGCGAGTTCCGGGTAATACACCACCGCACGGTTATCGATGTCGAGCCGAACCGGCGACGACGCGCGTGGACGTGCGGCGCCCGACTCCAAGGGCAGCCCCGCTTCACGCCATGCACGCCAGCCGCCATCCAGCACCTGCGCACCGATTCCCGCGGTGCGCACCATCCACCACAGCCGCGCTGCGGCCAGCGCTCCGCCTGCATCGTCGTAGGCAACGACGCGCTGCCCTCCACGCCAGCCCCAGCGGGACAGGGTCTGGGCGAATACGGGCACGTCGGGCAACGGATGCCTGCCCAATCCTTTTTTCGACAAGTCGGCAAGATCCCGATCGAGGCTGGCATACACCGCACCCGGAATATGGGCCTCCCGAAAATCGCGTGAGCCCTTGCCGGGATCGGCCAGCGCAAACCGGCAATCCACAATCAACACGGAATCGGGCGGCAACGCCGCCAGCGTTTCCGCTGCGATCAATACATCAGCCATGATTTGAAGACTCCCAAAAGCGTCGCGAGCGCAGGCAGATTGCGTGACGCCGGCGCACAGGATCCGGAGTGTACACGTCGGTACATGGGCATTGACTCGCCGCGTCCGCGGCTCGCCCTTCGGGCCATCGGCTGCGCCGATGTTCGCTCCGGCATGCTGCCTCCGCGGTCGGGCACCGCCGGCGCGCAAGCTGCCGACTAAACCGGCAGGACTGCCGGTTTGAACGCCGCAGGCGGCCCGAAGGGCGAGCCACATGGATGTGGCGAGTAGCGCAGCAGCTTTTCGGAGTCTTCATGGCATTCGGCGCATCCGCCGCATCAGGTTCACCAGCATCGCCGCGGTCGCGCCCCAGATGCGCGGCTCGACACCCACATATTCATACACCTTCCTGGTTGTTCCGTGCGAGCGAAAGTCGAATTCCCGCAGATTGCGTGGGTCGAGCAGGAAGGCAAGCGGCACCTCGAACAGCCGCGCGACTTCTCCCGGTTGCGGCACGAGCATCGCGTCGGGCGCCAGTCTCGCAACCACCGGCGTGACGCAGAACCCGCTGGTGGTTTCCAGACAGTCGAGATAGCCGAGGGGCTCGGCGTCAGCCGGATCCAGTGCGATTTCCTCGCGGCTTTCGCGCAGCGCAGTCGCGATTACGTCGGCATCACTGCTGTCCGCGCGCCCGCCCGGAAAGCTCACCTGCCCGGCATGACGCACGAGATCGTCGCGCCGCAGCGTGAGCACCACCCGCGGCTGCGGGGTATCGCGGATCGCCACCAGCACTGCCGCCTCGGCGCGTGGTGCGTCGCCCGCCAGCCCGACAAGATGATCACGATTCCAGCCCGGCGATTCGGGTGGCGCATGCAAAGGGCGCAGCGCAGGCGCCACGCTTTCCAGCCATCGTGTCATGACTGCGATGGCGGGCGCCCGGGCCGCACCTCACGCATCCAGCGCCGCCGCTCATCATTGCTCATTGCGCGCCAGCGGGCGATTTCCGCGAGCGTGCGCCGGCAACCCCGGCACAACCCGCTTGCATCCAGCCGGCACACGCCGATGCACGGACTGACCGGCATCGCGTCATCGCTTCTCGCGGGTTCGATCGGCATCCGCCAAGCCTAACAGTTCGGGTGGACAAGCCAGCGAAGACCGACTGCAAGGCCGCTGGAGCTTGCCGACGAGCTGGTTCAGTGGCTCGCCTGCTGCTGGGCTTTCACGTCCAGCAGGCGTATGTCGAAAACCAGCGCCTCGTTGGGCCCGATGCGCGGCAGGTCGCCGCGCACACCATAGGCCTGGTCCGGCGGAATGAACACCTGCCAGTGATCACCGACGTGCATGTGGGTGATGATCTGGCGCCAACCCGGAATCATCTGCTTGACAGGGAACACTACCGGCTTGCCGCGGTCCTCGGTATTGTCGAACACGGTCCCGTCCAGAAATTCGCCGCGATATTGCAAGGTGACCTCGCTGTCGACGCTGGGGCTCTTGGCGCCATCGCCATGCTCGATCACCTTGTACTGCACGCCCGAAGGCAGCGTCACCACGCCGTGCTTCTTGCCGTTCTCTGCAAAGAACGCGCGCGCTTTTTTCAGGTTTGCGGCGGCGAGCTTTTCATAGGCTGCGCGCGCCTGGGCGATCATCCTGCGCTGCATGGACTCGATCACCCGCTGCATCTCCTGCGGCGAGTACTCGGGTTTCTTGTGCGAATAGCCATCCTTCACGCCGCGCAAGATCGTGGAGATATCGACGTCGAGCTTGCGATGGCCAAGGTCGAGTCCCGCCTCGTAGCCGAGCGCATAGGAAAGTTCCGCAGGGTTCGCGACAGGAGTGGCCGACGACTTCGGTGGTTGCGCAAGCACACGGTCGAGCGGCCAGAGGACGCCTGCGACCAGCACCACCACGATGACGATCCTGTTCATGCCGATTCCATGTCCGTTATCGGTTCCGCGCTCAAATGATCCCGGCCGTATGTCCCGGCAACCCGAACTTTGAGCCCGGAAGCCTCGAAAGGTTCCCGGTTGTCAAGCATGTTTCCCGTACTTGAGTTCACCCGCCGTCACCCGCAAACCCAGCCGGTTTTCCGGTGGCGCCAGGGGACACGTCGCAAAGGGCGTGAAGGCGCAGGGCGGATTGTAGGCCTTGTTGAAATCCAGCACGACCCTGCCCTCGTGCGGCATGTCCGCGTACAGAAAACGCGCCGCACCGTAGGTTTCCCTACCGGACGTCGAATCGGCAAAGATCAGGAACAGCTCCCGGTCGCCGGGCGCTTCCAGAACCGGATACAGCTCGCAGCGCTGCCCGTCGCGCTCGAATGTCGCCTTGCCGGGCGCCGGGTAATTTTCGATGGTGCCGATCGCGGTGCCGGTGGCAAGCTGGAATGGCGGGTCCAACGGCAGCCAGCCCGCGACGATGCGCCATGCGGGCTCGATCGGAAAACGCTGGATGCCCGCGAAGTCCGTGCGCGTCGTCGCTTCACTGTCGCGCACCCGCAGACCCTTGCGTCCGCCCCGATCGATCGCGATGAAATGGACCGTGCCAAACGCGACGGTGGTCGGTTCGGCGTGGCTGTCATCGAGCAGGGGCGCACGTGCTTTTACCTTGCCATCGATCGTCGCGCCGTTGGCCGGGTCCAGCACGATGGCAAGCGTGTCGTCATCCGCCCATTCAACCGCGCCGAGATGGGCCGGCGCCCTGGCAAGCACGATGTCATTGTCCGCGGCGCTGCCGATGCGATTCGTGCCCGGCTTCAGCCACTCCAGCCCGACCAGGCTCAACCAGCCATCCGGTGCCGTCAGACGCGCGATGCGCGCGGCATGCCAGGTTTCGATTTCCTGCGAGTAGGTTTGACTGGTACTCATCTTGGATACTGTTCGGAGCGGCTGTTGTGGAAAGTCAGGCCAAGGGTTTCTTTGCCAGGGATGGCAGCTTCATGAGTGTTCTGGTGCTCGTGAGTTCGGGATGTTTCATGTCACCGCAGCGCTCGCCGATGCCGCGATCATGGTTCGATCGCGCACTATCTCCCGCGCAGGAACAACCTGTCCAGTTCCGGAATGCTGAGTTGGGTCCAGGTCGGCCGCCCGTGGTTGCATTGCCCGGAGCGTTCGGTGGCTTCCATCCCGCGCAGCAGCGCATTCATTTCTGGGATGGTCAGGCGCCGGTGTGCGCGCACCGAACCGTGGCAGGCCATGGTTGACAGCAATTCGTTCTGCATTTCTTCCAGTCGGCGCGAGTTGTTGTGCTCGGCGAACTCCGCCAGCACATCGCGTGCGAGTTGCGCCACGTCGGCGCCATCCAGCGCGGCGGGAATCTTGCGCACGGTGACCTGCCGCGGACCGCTGCGATCGAGTTCCAGTCCGCAGGCCGCCAGGGTTTCGGCAAATTCCTCGGCAGCCGCGGCTTCACGCTCGCTGACTGCAACGGCTTCGGGCACCAGCAGATGTTGCGCACGAACGACATGTTCGTCGCGCGCCGCTTTCAGTTTCTCGTAGGTGACACGCTCATGTGCGGCATGCATGTCCACCAGTACCAGGCCTTGGGCGTTCTCGGCGAGTATGTAGATGCCGGCAAGCTGCGCCAGCGCATAACCGAGCGGTGGTGCCTCGCCCGCCGCGGTTTCCGGCATCGGAATGGTCACGGAAACCGACGCGCGATCACCCAACAAAGCAGCGTACGGATCAGCCGGCGCCTCGCGCACACCCAAGCCAAACTGAATACGGAAATCGGGGTCAGGTTCGACTTTTCGTTCGTTGGGTCCCATGGGGGGGGCTGTAGCGGGAAAAGTCGAACCTGACCCCGCTTCCGCTCCTGCACGCGTACTCGCCACCGCCTCGTGCAATGCATGGAACAGGAAATCGTGCACCAGCCGCGCATCGCGAAAACGCACTTCGCGCTTGGCCGGGTGAACGTTCACGTCCACCGCGGCGGGATCCAGTTCCAGAAACAGCACGAACGCCGGATGGCGACCGTGGTACAGCACGTCTTCGTAGGCCTGGCGCACCGCGTGTGCGACGGCTTTGTCGCGCACCAGGCGCCCGTTGACATGAAAATACTGCTGATCGGCCTGCGCGCGTGAAGCGGTGGGTAATCCGATCCAGCCATGCAACGAAAGCCCCGCCGCCGAGTGCTCGATGCGCAGGCAATTCTGCGCAAAGGCTGCACCCAGCAGTTCGCCGGCACGCTGCCATTGTGCGGCCTCGGCCTGCGCAGCCTTCAGCAACCGCACCGGTTTGCCGTTGTGGATCAGGCGAAATTCGACCTCCGGTCGCGCCAGCGCGAGCGACCGCACCAGTTCGTCGATGTGCCCGAACTCGGTGCGTTCGCTGCGCAGGAACTTGCGTCGCGCCGGCACCGCATGGAACAGGTCACGCACTTCGATGGTGGTGCCGACCGGGTGTGCAGCCGGCTGCGATGCGGCCTTGCGGTACGCGTCGAGTCGCTGGCCGTGCGCATCGCCGTCGCATCGCGACGCGATGCTCAAGCGCGAAACCGACGCGATCGATGCCAGCGCCTCGCCGCGAAAACCCATGCTGGCAACGCGTGTCAGGTCTTCGAACGTCGCGATCTTGCTGGTAGCATGCGGCGCCAGTGCCAGCGGCAGCTCGTCCGCAGCGATGCCGGCACCGTCATCACGCACCCGGATCAACCGCATGCCGCCCTGCTCGATCTCGATGTCGATCCGGCGCGCACCGGCGTCGAGGCTGTTTTCGGCCAATTCCTTGACCACCGAGGCCGGACGTTCGATCACCTCGCCTGCAGCGATCTGGTTGATGAGCTCGGGAGCAAGCGGACGGATGGAAGGCATTACGGGAAAGATACCGATCGATATGAGCACTATAGGGAGTGTCGCATGACCGTCGCGAGCGAAGGCAGATTGCGCGTCGCCGGAGCGCAGGAAGCGGAGTGTACACGTCAGTACATGAGCATTGACTCGCCGCGTCCGCGGCTCGCCCTTCGGGCCCTCGGCTGCGCCGATGTCCGCTCCGGCATCCTGCCTCCGCAGTCGAGCACCGCCGGCGCGCAAGCTGGCGAGCGTAGCAGGTCAGGCGGTATCCCCACCGACGATCCGATAACACGGCACATACCTGCTGCCGGGCAGCTTCATCCGCTGCTGCGCGACAAAACTCTGCAGCAACGCATCGAGCGCATGCATGAAGTCCGGGTCACCGTGGATTTCGTATGGGCCGTTGTTGTCGATCTGGCGCATGCCCTCTTCCTTGACGTTGCCGGCGACGATGCCGGAAAACGCACGGCGCATGTCGGCCGCGAGTTCATGCGGCGCCCTTCCGCGATGCAGGTCCAGCGCCGCCATCGCGGCATGAGTCGGGCGGAATGGTTGCTGGAACGGCAGATCGACGTTGATTTCCCAATTGAAGAAGAACGCATCGTGTTGCTCGATCCGGTGATCACGCACCGTCTCGATGCCCTGCTGCATCGCATGCGCGACCGCGGCCGGATCATCGATGATGATTCGGTAGCGGCTGGCGGCGGCCTGCCCCAATACCAGTTTGAGGAACTTGTCGATCTGTCCGAAGTACGCTGCGGCCGAGCGCGGACCCGCGAACACCAGCGGAAACGGTACGTTCGCGTTCAAGGGATTCAGCAGGATACCGAGCAAGTACAGGATTTCCTCGGCCGTCCCGACGCCGCCCGGAAACACGATGAAACCGTGGCCGATGCGCACGAAGGCTTCCAGCCGCTTCTCGATATCGGGCAGGATCACCAGGCTGTTGACGATGGGATTGGGTGATTCGGCCGCGATGATGCTGGGTTCGGTCAAGCCGATGTAGCGGTTCTCGTAATGCCGCTGCTTGGCGTGCGCGATGGTCGCTCCCTTCATCGGCCCCTTCATCGCGCCGGGCCCGCAGCCAGTGCAGATATCCATGCCGCGCAGGCCGAGCTGATAACCGACGGTCTTGCTGTAATCGTATTCCTCGCGCGAGATCGAATGCCCGCCCCAACACACCACAAGGTTGGGATCGAGGCGTGCACGCAACACCCGTGCATTGCGCAGGATGTCGAACACCGCGTGGGTGATGCCGCTGGAATCGCCGAGGTTGAACTCGCCGGCTTCCAGCTTGGTCGATTCATACACGATGTCACGCACCACCGCGAACAGCAGCTCGTTGGTGCCGCGGATGATCCTGCCGTCGACGAACGCCTGCGCCGGCGCGTTTTTCAGATCCAGCTTGACGCCGCGATCCTGTTGCAGCACCTGGATGTCGAAATCCGGGTACTGATCCAGCATTGCGCGGGCGCTGTCCTGCATCGTGCCCGAGGTCAACACCGCCAGCGAACACGAACGCAGCAGCGCGTGCAAGCCCGAGGAGGTGGCGTCGCGCAACCGTGCGATCTCGTTGCGCGACAGCACATCCAGCGTACCCGCGGGCACGATCTGGGCGTCGACTGTCGCAGGCTGCGCGATAGCGCCGTGGCCGACATCATTCATGCGAAATATTTCCTTCGCTCAACCCGCTTTCAGATAAGCCTCGACACCGCCCAGAATCATCTGCGCGGACAGCGCGATCAACAGCATGCCCATCACGCGTTCGACCGCCGCAAGCACGCTCTCGCCCAGAAATTTGAAAAGCCAGGTCGAGCCCAGCAGGATCGCAGCCGTGGCGAGCCAGGCAATCAGCAGCGCCAGGCCCCACTCGACCTCGCGGCCGGGTTGTGCGCTGGTCAGCAGCAACAGCGTCGCCATCGCGGACGGCCCCGCGATACCGGGGATCGCCAGCGGCACAATGAAGGGTTCGCCCTGGCCCGCCGGCCCGAAGATACCGCCTTCCCTGGGTGGAAACACCATCTTGATCGCGATCAGGAACAGCACGACGCCACCGCCGATGCTGATGGCCTCCTGCCGCAATTGCATGACCGACAACAATTCGCGCCCACCCAGCAGGAACGCCACCAGCACACCCAGCGCGATCAGCAATTCGCGGATCATCACCCAGCGGCGACGCTTGGGCGGAACGTCCTTCAGGATCGTCAGGAAGAACGGTACGTTGCCGGGCGCGTCGAGCACCAGGAACAGGGTGATGCAAGCCGACACGAGGGTCATCTGGCTGTTCATGGAGATTCACTCGGGATGCCGATTCGGGACTCGGGACTCGGGATGCCGATTCGGGACTCGGGACTCGGGACTCGGAACTCGGAACTCGGAACTCGGAACTCGGAACTCGGAACTCGGAACTCGGAACTCGGGAAAGCGTAACAATGAAGCGGCCATCTCACGGCGAGGCAGCGAAA
>JBOHYV010000078.1:0-8907 GCA_050738135.1 Rhodanobacteraceae bacterium
GCATGTCCGGCTTGGGCGCTTGCGCATGCTTGGGCACACTCGGATCCGGTGAATGCGATTTGGGAAATGCCCACGCCTCCGCGGCGTGAAACGGATCATTGTTTGAAGTGCCGGTGCCGGTGCCGGTGCCGGTTGCGGCAATCGCCGCCCCTGTTGCACACGCACACAGGAACGCCGCCGCACAGCCCGCAGCCTGAACCTTCGGAGAGAAACGCATCGCACACCCCACCCGCGGAAAAGGAGTGACTCCCTACCCGAATCGACGGCGCGTCATGCGCAGTCCTGGTGCCATGCAACAGCGGGCGGCTCGCGCTCGCCGCAACGGCGCCACGCTACTCCGGCGGGTCACGGCCCACAAGTGCCGCGCCCGGCAGCTTTCAAGGCGCCGGTTCGAATGCGCGGAAATCGCGGTACTTGAGAGCGCCGAGCGCGATGCCGGCCAGCAGCCACGCGCCACCGAACAGGAACGTGGTGCGATCGAAGCCCGACCACACGAACGCGACGATGACCAGGCCGCACGCGGGAAATACCAGATAGCTGAAAACGTGCCGATATTTCTTCTGCCTCAGATAGAAGTACACGAATACCGTGGCGTTGATCAGCATGAAAGCCGTGAGCGCGCCGAAGTTGACCAGCTTGAGAATGGATTCCTCCGGTACCCACAAGGCCACCAGGATCGACAGGCCCGCCACCAGCAAGGTGGCGTTGACCGGGGTTTTCAAGCGTGGGTGCACGCGTGACAGAAAACCGGAACCGGGCAATGCCTGGTCGCGCCCCATCGAATACAGGATGCGTGCGATCGCCAGCTGCGCGGACAAGGCATTGGCGATGCCCGTCGAAATGACGCTGACGACGAGCAGCAGCACATACAGCCACTGCCCACCCACCTGCCGCCCGATATCGAAGAATCCGAGCTTGACGTCGAGCGATGCGTAATCCGGGTGTGCCAGCGCGGCGAGATAGGTCTGCGCAATGAACAGCGAGCCCAGCAGCAGCAAGGCCAGCACGGTAGCGTTGCCCACGGTCTTGCGCGGATTCCGGGTTTCCTCCGACAGCGTGCTGATGGCATCGAAACCCAGGAAGCTCAGCACCGCGATGGAGGTGGCCGTGGCAATGAAACTGCCGTTCAAGTGCTGCGGCTGGTAGAACGGCGCGATCGACCAGCCGCCCGCGCCGTGTCCCGCGATGAAAACGAAATGGATGGCGAGGACGAGAAAAATCGCGAGGGCGGCCAGCTCGACCACCAACAGGATGAAATGCGTCCGGGCCTGCATCTGGATGCCCACGACGTTGACCGCGGTATTGAAGGCAACGAAAACCAGTACCCATGCCCAGCCCGGCACCGCGGGCAGCAGTCCCTGCAGCCACGAAGCACTGAACGCGTAGAGCAGTGCCGGAATAAGCAGGTAATCGGCCAGGATCATCCAGCCGGCGAGGAAGCCGAGATAGGGATGCCAGCCGCGCTGTACGTAGGAATACACCGAACCGGCGACGGGAAACACGCCACTCACGCGCTTGTAACTCAGCGCGGTGAACAGCATTGCCACGATGCCGACCAGATATACCAGCGGCACCATCCCGAAACTCTGCTGCGCGACGAAGCCGTAGATCGACATCGGCGCAATCGGCACCATGAAGATCAGGCCGTACACCAGCAGGTGGCGCATGCTCAGCGCGCGGCGAAGCTGCGGATGTGATTCGGCGTTATTCATCGGAACGAAGTTTCAATGGGAAAGGGGACGGAGGCAATGAATTGCCGTAAAGGGCGCCGGAGCAATGAATTGCCATAAAGGAGAGCAGGCCATGGATTGCCGCAAAGGGGCGGAGGCCATTCATTGCGGACGCGACGCAGACCAGGAATTATCGAGGCGCCCTGCGCCTCACCCCCTCACCCAGCCCTCGCCCCCGAGCGAAACAGCCGCTCGGGGGCGAGGGCTTGATCCGCGCGATTTTGTACTCCCATCCTCGCGATTTTTCACTCCCTCTTTCCCAACAGCATCGTTGGAGGCGAGGGGTTATCGCCGTTGTGCTCCCTCTTTCCCAACAGCATCGTTGGGGGCGAGGGGCTTGATCGCCGTTGTACTCCCTCTCCCCCAACAGCTTCATCGTTGGGGGAGAGGGCCGGGGTGAGGGGGATCGTCGCCATTTTCGCGGGCGCAAAGCGGATCGCTGTACGCCACTGCCCGCGATCTCAATGGTCCCCTGCCGCGTCCGCCACGTCGCGCAGGAAATCGATCAACCCCGACACGTACACGGTCTGATCGTCGTACATCGCCATGTGGCTACCGTCGGGACAGTGCAGGTAACGTCCCTGCGGGATCACCTTGGCCATCGCCGCCATGTGTTCTGGATCCATCGTGTCGTGGGCGGCGCCGATCACCAAGGTTGGCACGTTGATGCCCGGCAGGTCGGCGCTGCGATCCCAGTTCGCCAGTTTGCCGCTGCCGCCGAGTTCGCTCGGCCCTTGCATCGGGACGTAGATGTTCGGGTTGATGTGCGCGAACGCACGCTGCACCGGATCGGGCCATTGCGCGTGCGGGATGCGCAGCACGTGGTGCTCGTAATGATGGGGAACCAGCAGCTCCATGTAGCGCGGGTTTTCGTAATCGCCCGCGGCCTCGAGCGTCTTGATTTCCGCCAACACGTCCTGCGGCATCGCAGGCATCAGCACTTCCTCGGCGTAGCGGTTGTACGCGGGAAAGCTGCTCATCATGTTGGAAATGACCAGACCTTTCAGGTGCTGCGGGTGCGCGAGCGCGTACTCCATGGCCAGGATGCCGCCCCAGGAATGCCCGAACAGGAAGAAGTTTTCGCTGTCGAGTCCCAGCGCCTTGCGCACCTGCTCGACTTCGTCCACGAAACGCGCGGTTTCCCAGAGGTCGGGCATATCCGGCTGGCTGCTGCGATACGAACCCAGCTGGTCGTAGTGGTAATACTCGACGCCGGCTTGCGGCAGGTAACTGTCGAAGCACTCGAAATACTCGCTGGTGCAACCCGGTCCGCCGTGCAGCAACAACAGCTTCACGCGCGGGTTGTCGCCGCTGCGTTTGGTCCAGACGTCGAACGTGCCGTGACTCGTCTGGACGGGAATCAAACGCGCGCCACCGCTCCAGGCGTCGGCGTGGCGTTGCCGGGTGGCGGCGACATCAATGGATGCAAGTGCGGACATGTTCATGGCCAAGCATGCAGGGGCCCCGATTATCGACGGATCCCACCTGGACAGCACCACACGACACGGCGTCCGGTGGAAGCCGCTGTGCGGATTCTGCCCTACCGCATCGCCATGGCGTCTGTCGTGGTCGGCAATCCGACCTTCCTGCAGAACGCCGCGAAGCGCGGGTCATTCCTGTAGCGCAGGATGATCGGATCGTAGAGCAGATACTGGATGCCGTCGTCGCGATTGGTCCAGGCCTGATCCAGCCACTTGAACATGTTGTCCGGATCGCGGCGCAACGCGTACACCTCGGCAATCTGGTACGAGGAATCGCCGGCGTGCTTGTCGATCAGGGTTTGCAGCGCCACGTCCGCGGCGGCGCGATCGGAACCGAGCTGCAGCGCCCATGCCATCGCAATGTCGTGATTGCGTCCCGCCGGCACGTTTTGCGCCGCGGCCGATGCGTCCTTTGCATCGCCTTTCATTACCTCGACGTAAGCAACTCCCGGTAACTGAGGGGTTGCTGCGGCTCTCACGCGCGCAGCGGCTTCGGCTTCGTTGAATCGGCCGAGCGCCGCCAGACACGACGCCAGCCAGTCGTGCCAGAACGTGTTCAGCGGATTTCGCGCGAGGGCCTCGTCAACGTCCCGGATCGCAAGACTGGTGTGGCCCAGGGCAGCGAGCATCGTCGATCGCGAAAACAACGCGTCCGCATTGCCCGGCGCCAACTTCAGCGCGCGCCGATATTCGGCTTGCGCGCCATTCCAGTTGAAATCGGCGTTGTTGAGCACGGAACCGTTGGCCACGTGCGCGACCGCCAGATCGGGATTCAAGCGCAACGCAGTTTCCGCCCAGGTCCGAGCTTCAGCGTAGGCGTGGGGCTTGTCGGCGACATCAAGAAAATACCCGCCGAGAAGAATCCATGCTTGTGATGTCGCCGCAAAGGCGGCGGCGTAATCCGGGTCGAGCTTCGTGGCTTTCGCAAATTGCGCAAGCGCCTCGTGCAGATCCACTTCGCTGCCACGCTGGTAATGGAATTGCCCTTGCAGATAGGCGTTGTATGCGGCGAGATTGCCGCTGGGCGGACGATCGCTTTGCGATTCCGTGCCGCCGCTGTCGAGCAGCTTGGCCTTCAGCGCCGCCGCCACCGACTTGGTGATGTCGTCCTGCAGCGCGAACAGGTCCTTGTACGGCCGGTCGTAGTGCTGCGACCACAGGGTGCTGCCATCGGCGCAGTTAACCAGCTCCGCACTGACGCGCACCTCGTTACCCAGTTTCTGCACGCTGTCTTCCAGCAGGTGTGCCACGCCAAGTTTGGCCGCGATGAGCTTGGGGCTGTCCTTGCTGTTGCGGAACTGGAAGGACGAATCGCGGCTGATGACCTTCAGGCCCCCGAACTGGGTGAGCGCAGTAATCAGGTCCTGCGACAAGCCGTCGGAAAAATACTGCTGGTCCTTTTGGCCGCTGTCGTTCTCGAACGGCAGCACGGCGACGGATTTGGCGGGGATGGCTTGCGCCGCAATCGGTGCGGCCGGCGCGGCCGTCGAGACGGCGCTCGGCTGTCGGGTAGCCGGTGACTTGGCGGGCACGGCGTGGGTCGCCGGCGTCGATGCCACGTGCGCCGGCGAGGCGGCAGGCGGCCGGCGACGCTCGAAATGCCACCATGCAAAGCCCGCGATCACCGCGATCAATACGCCGATCAGCCCCACGGTCACGCCGGCACGGTGCGAGCGTCGCGGCGCTGGCGACGTCGCGGCGTCATCCGGCGATACGTCGCCGGTGGGCACGATGCCTTGGGGCGTGGCGTCGAACGCCCATGCCAACACCAGCGCGATCGGAAACCCGATCAGGATCAGCAGCACGATCACCTGATCGACGCGGTCGGGCAGGTGAAAGATCGGGAAGACCTGCGTGACCACCTGGATCAGCAGCCAGCCGACCACCACATAGGCCGCCGCCACCCGGTACACGTGCCGTCGCTTGAGTTCTTCAAGAAAGGTCATGGCATGGCATCCGTCGAAGGCGTGTACGGCAACCCCATCTTCTTCAATACGGCCTTGAAACGGGGATCGTCACGGATCGGATCCAGCAGCGGCGACCACACGTCTTCAGCGGCGAGGTCGGGATTCACATCCGAGCGCGCTGCAAGCTCCATGGCATCGATTGCCTGCGCATTGGCGCCCAACGCGCAAAACCATTGCGCCTGCTCGTAGCCGACCGATCCCGAGTGCGCCACGGCATGCAACGCCGCCGTCCGCTGCGACGGATCGCTCATCCCTTGGATGTACTGCGACAGACTTGCAGCGGGGTTGCCAAAAGCTTCCGTGAAATCCTGCAACGACGCAGCCCGGTCCACATACGCATGTGCCGTGGCAAAGCGGCGGAGCTGGACGGCCGCCAACGCGGCATAGCCGTAGGTCGTCGGAAAGCCCGGATGCACCTTGATCGTGGCATCAGCTTGCCGGAGGGCATCGTCGTAGCGATGCAAGTAGAGCAGCGCCTCCACGCGTTCCGCGCCAATGATCGGCGACAGCGGGTTGAGCCGCAGCGCGTGATCCATTTCGCGCAACGCCGCATCGAGATTCCCGGTGATCAACAGGAAGTAGGCGTGCTGGAAAACCACTTCGGCGTTGCCTGGAGCAAGCTGCAAAGCCCGCCGTATTGCCTGATCGCGCTTTGCCCATTGCATGCCGTCCACCACGGACAACGCAACATAGGCCGCAGCGATGTTCGGATCGATCGCCAGCGCCCGTTCCGCGGCTGCCTTGGCCTGTGCGTACGCAACGCTGATCGAAACATCGGACTGATACTCCGGCAGGATCACCTCTGTTTCCGCCAACGCGCCCCATGCTTGCGCGTAGTGCGGATCGATCTTTACTGCGCTCTGGAACGCTGCGACGGCACCGCGCAATCCCGATGCACGCGCGGCCAACTGGGCAAGTCCGCTCAGATAAAAATCATGTGCCCGCGGATCGACCGTATTCTGCGCCACCAGCGGACGTGACGTTCCGCCGCCCCATTGCACCCGCAGCTTGTTCGCGACCGCGTTGGAAATCTCGTCCTCGATCGCGAAGATGTTGGTCAGCTTGCGGTCGTAGTTCTCCGACCACAGTTGATAGCCGCTGCGCGTGTCCACCAGCTGCACGGTGACGCGTACCTCGTCGCCGGCCTTCTGCACGCTGCCTTCCAGTACCGTCGCGACGCCCAATACCTTGCCGATCTCGCGGGTGTCGTCTTCCTTGCCCTTGAAGGCGAACGCCGAGGTGCGCCCGGCCACTTTCAACTTCGGGATCTGCGCCAACGCGTTGAGGATTTCGACCGTGATGCCGTCGCTGAAGTACGCCTGCTTGGGATCGCCACTCAGGTTCACGAACGGCAGCACGGCGATGGATTGGGCGGGGATGGGCTGTGCAGCGACCATCCCCGGATTACGCTGCGCTGCATCCAGGCTACCGACCCGCAGCCCGGATGTAGCCGTGCGAGCGGCGAAATCCGGGCTACTCAACGCCGCGGCATGCGCGCCGGTGCGCGCAACCGTCGCGACTTTTGTCGGCGTCGCCGACGAACCCTCCCGCCCGAGCTGCCACGCCACCGCTCCGCCGACCGCCAGCACCAGCGCGATCAAAAGCAGCTCCGCGCCCGACACGCGTTGCCGGCCCTTTTCGCCGTGATACCACGCGATCACCAGCACCGCGATGAAACCCACCGCCAGCGCGAGGATGAGAATGCGTTCGAGTTCGGCCGGCCAACCGAAGCGTTGCGCCACCACGTCGATCACCTGGATCAACGCGAACGCAAACGCGATATAGGCCAGCGCCCACTGCACCAGCTTGCGCCGCTTCAGGCCCGCCAGAAGTTCGATCATCGCGACCCTCGATCGCCGGGTGCTTCGGCGACCCGCCGCGCGTGCAGCATACTCTACATGCCACCCCGCAAGCGGCGACGCAGCGCGTCCCATCCTCGCTGCCCGATGGCATCGACCGCCACGGCGCGCCCTGCCGAGCGCCGGCGGAGGCGCCCGCGGCGCCGACTAGGCTTCTCCACTTCGGATAGTGCCATCCTGCAAGCCGGCGCATGCGCCAGCCGGCGGTGCGCTTTCGGCCATCAGCCGATTGAGCAGCGGCACGATGGCCGTGGCGATCAACGCGCACACCAGTGCGGCAACGCCCAGCCAGGCGAAGAGGTCGGAATAGACCGGGAGTGTTGCCGCCGGTTGCGTCACGCCGGCCGGGACCGCGGCCAGGCTCGCGATGGCGCCTCCGGCGAAATTGCTTATGCCCATGCCGAGGAACCACGCACCCATGACGATGCCGCGCGAGCGTTCGGGCACGAGTTGCGAAACCATCGAGAAGCCCAGCGCGCTGATCAGGAGTTCGCCCAGCGATTGCGCCGCGTAGCCGCCGACCAGCCACCATGGCGAAACGATGCCCTGGTACGCCGTAAGGCGGCTGCCCGCGTAGAGGAAGAACGCGATCGCAATCAGATAAAGTCCCGCGGCGTATTTCGTCGCGGTCGAAAAGTCGCCGCGGCGGGTCTGGCCCATGCGTTGATACAGCCACGCGAGCGGCAGCGCGAGCAGCACCAGCCAAAACTGGTTGAGATCCTGGAATTGGGCGGCTGCGACGTGCATGCCCAGCAGGCTGTGGTTGACGTTGCGCAGCGCAAACAACGTGAGCGAGGTGTAGATCTGCTGGTTGTAGATGGCCCAAATGACGGACATGCCGACGAAGATGATGCAGGCGACGATGCGCCTGCGCTCGCGTCGTTCACCGCTGCGCAACAGGTGGGCGAAGATCCAGATCACCAGCAGCAGGAAGCCGGCCACGACCGCGAGCGCAACCAAACGGTGCCGCACGACTTCCGACAGCAGCCAGGCGATGAGCAGCGAACCGGCAACGACGGCCGCAAGACGCGACCAACGCAGCTTGTCGAAGTCCACCGCGGTGCCGTAGGGCCGCAGATAGCGCCGGAACACGCCGTAATTGAGGAGCCCGAGCGTCAGGCCGACGGCGCTCAAGCCGAAAGCGAGGTGCCAGCTGTCGAAATGCAGCGGACCCAGCACGACCACCCATTGCGGATGATTCTTGATCCATGGCGTCAGCAGGATCGACACGAACGCACCGATGTTCAGCGACATGTAGTAGATCGTGAACAGGATATCGAGCCGTGAGCGCTGGCCTTCGTAGAGGCGCGAGACGAGGTTGTTCGGGTTGACCTTGAACAATCCGTTGCCGATCGCGATCAATCCCATCGCCGGGAAGAAGCTGGCGGCGAGCGGAATCGAAAGCAGCACGTAGCCAAGCCCCAGCGCCATCGCCCCCAGCACCATCGTGCAGCGCGCGCCCAGCACCCGGTCGCCCAGCCAGCCGCCGAGCAGCGGCATCGAATAGACCAGCGCCGAGAACGCGCCCCAGATCACGTCGGCGCGCGCGTCGCCAATGCCCAGGCGCTGCACCATGTACAGCACCATCAGCGACGCCATGCCGTAATAGCCGAAGCGTTCCCATACCTCAATGAAGAAAAGCACCAGGAAGGCTTTTCTCGGATGGCGATCCACTGTGGCTGCGGCCGACATCGGCATCCCCTCTTCCAACATGCATGCGAGGGCGAAGCTTATACCCGCCCTCCGGGCCGCTGCCGCAATATCATTGCGGTTCGAACACGGGCACGGGAGACGCGATTGAAAATCCGCGACATGAACTGGAGCCAGGTTGAGGACTACCTGAAGCGCGACGACCGCGCGGTACTCCCAA
>JBOHYV010000079.1:0-8894 GCA_050738135.1 Rhodanobacteraceae bacterium
CGCCCGAAGGGCGAGCGCCACGGATGGCCGAGTCGCCCGAAGGGCGAGCGCCACGGATGGCCGAGTCGCCCGAAGGGCGAGCGACAGGGATGTCGCGAATCAAGCCGGGTCGTGCAGCGTGTATTGATCACGGATCGGCGGCGAGTTGGGTGAGGATCTTGTACGCCGCAGTGACCCGGTCTGCGATCGGGTAACTCTTGTTGGCCAGGATCACGATCCCGAGCCTTTTGGACGGGATGAACGCCACGTAGGCACCAAAACCGTTGGTCGAGCCCGTCTTGTTGATCCAGGCGTCCTGCCGGGGCGCCTGCGGCGGCGTGATCCGGGTGACCGGTGTGGCGTCGAAAATCATCCGCGGCGCGTTGCCTTCAAGCAGGATTTTCAGGGAGACGGGATACGGATACTGTTCCCATATCAGGTCCTGAGTCATTGGCCCGGCCTTGAAGTAACCGGTGTGCGTTGTCGTGATCGCGCGCTGGAGTTTCGCACCCAGGCGGATCAGGCCCATGTTTGCCTGCATGAAGCGAACCATGTCGGCGGCGCTGGCCGTGATGCCATACGCTTCGGAGTCCAGTTCCCCGGGCGTCATCCGGATCGGAGTGTTCTTCTTCGTGTAGCCTTCCGCGTAGTCCCCCATGCGGGCCGCGGGAACGTCATACCAGGTGTTCCGCAGCCCCAGTGTCGGAAACAGTTGTTGTTCCATGAGCGCGGTGAATGGCTTGCCTTCGCTCCTGGCGGTAATCAGACCCAGGGTTCCGATGCTGATGTTCGAGTAGGTTCGGCACGTACCCGGTGCGCATGAAGGGCGCCAGGTCTTGAAGTACCGCATCAACTGGGTATCGTTTCGGACATTGTCCGGGACCTGCAGCGGAAGCCCTCCGGGAGTATGGGTGCCGAGTTCGAGCAAGCTGACCTTGCCGAACGCCGTGCCTTTCAGGGAAGGAAGGAATTGGTCCACCCGGTCGTTGAGCGACAGGTGGCCATTGATCCGGGCGTACGACGCCAGCGTGGCCGTGAATGTCTTGCTGATCGATCCAAGTTCGAACAGCGTGTCGCGCGTGACGGGTTTGCGCGTGGCCAGTGATGACACGCCGAAGTCGAACAGGTAAGTACGGCCATCCACGGCCAGGCCCACGGCCATACCCGGGATTCCGTCTTTCTTCATCAATGGATGGATGACGGAATTCGTGATGTACTTGATCTTGGCAGGTGATGATGCAGCGGCGCCGTGGCCCGCAGGTGCGATGGTGAAGGCGAGCAGAGCAGCAGCCCACGCACCCGTTGCGGACATTCGGTTTCTCCGACCATCTGCTTGCCGGCGCTGACGTGGCACGGATCCGCCGATGGCGAACCCGGCCCTCAACTGGCCAAAGCTCGTTCGGCGTGGGCCCTGATGGTCTTGACCATCGAGGCGAGCCCGTTGGAGCGGGTCGGCGAGAGGTGCTTGCCGAGGCCGATCGCGTTGATGAACGAGGGGTCGGTATCGAGGATCTCTCTCGCACTGCGTCCGGAATACACGCGCAGCAGCAGGGCGACCAACCCGGATACGATGGCCGAGTCGCTGGTTGCGCGAAGGTCCAGCCGGTTCGCGTCACCGGACACCACGATCCATACCTGCGACTGGCAGCCGTCGACCTTGTTGGCGTCGGTCGTGTCCTCGTCTGCAAGAGGCGGAAGCTTGCGACCCAGGTCGATCAGGTATTGATAACGTCCGGTCCAGTCGTCGAAGAAACCGAATTCCTCGATGATTTCCCGTTGCGCACTTTGAATGTCGGGTGCGTTCATCAGTTGGCGGTTTTCCAGCGGGTACCCTCGGGACCATCTTCGATCGCGATGCCCATGGCCGCGAGCTCGTCGCGGATGGCGTCGGCGCGGGCAAACTCACGCAAGGCGCGCGCGGCTCGACGCGCCTCGATCAAACTTTCGACATGCGACGCGTCCACGCGTTCCGTACCACGTTTGAACCAGGATTCGGGATCCTGCTGTAACAAGCCGAGCATCTCGCCACTTCCGAGCAAATCGGCCTTGATGCGACGCAGTTCGGCGCGCGCTGCATCGGAAAACGGCTTTGATTCGTTTTCCAGGAGGTGACGGGCTTCCGCACCGAGACCATTGAGGCAGGCGAGTGCCACTGGCGTGTTGAGATCGTCCTCGAGCGCGAGTTCGACATCGCCTCCGGGGGCGGGCCCGGGCGCGACATCGTATTCGGCAAGTTCTCGCAGCGTGCCGTACAACCGATCCAGCGTCGCGATGCTTTGCTCGATCAGCGCTTCCGACCAATCCAGCGGCTGGCGGTAGTGTGCAGAGAGCAGGGCATAGCGCAGCGCTTCGGGCGGATACTGGTCCAGCAGCGCATGCAACTGTTTCACGTTGCCGATGGATTTGCTCATCTTGGCGCCGCCGAAGGTGAGCATGCCGTTGTGCAGCCAGAAGCGGGCGAAGGTCTTGCCCGCGTGCGCGCAGGTTGATTGCGCGATTTCATTCTCATGATGGGGAAATACCAGATCGACGCCACCCGCGTGGATGTCGATGGTCTCGCCCAGGTGCGCGGCGGCCATGGCCGAACATTCGATGTGCCAGCCGGGGCGGCCACGTCCCCACGGGCTGTCCCAGCCGGGAAGTTCCGGGGTGGAGGGCTTCCACAAGACGAAGTCCGCGGGGCTCTTCTTGTACGGCGCGACGTCGATGCGCGCGCCGGCGATCAACTCGCCGGTGGAGCGCCCGGACAGTTTTCCGTAATCGGCGAAGCTCGCGACATCAAACAGGACGTGGCCTTCGGCGGCATAGGCGTGGCCGGAGGCGATCAGGCGTTCGCACATGGCGATGATCGGTGCAATGTGCTGCGTCGCCAGCGGTTCGACATCGGGCGGCGCGACGCCGAGTTTCGCCATGTCATCGCGATAAACCGTGGCGTACCGGTTCGCGATCACCGCAATCGGCACGCCCGCCTCCGCGGCCGCCGCGTTGATCTTGTCATCGACATCGGTGATGTTGCGCGCGTACAGGAGCTGCGGGTATTTTCGACGCAACAGCCGCACCAGCACATCGAATACCACCGGACCGCGTGCGTTGCCGACGTGCACGCAGCCGTATACGGTGGGCCCGCACAGGTACATCGTCACCCGCTCGGGATCGGCGGGCGCGAAGGCCTCGACCCGACGGGCCAGCGAGTTGTAGAGGCGCAGCGCCATGGGCTTCGGGATCAGGCAGATCGCGCAAATAATCGGCTGATTTTATCAGGTTGCGCCAAGGGGCCCGCCATGCCACATGGCCGCGCCCCAAACGGTGGCGCCGCAGCGGCCGCCATGCGGAAGCAATCCCACCCAGGCCGCATGGAGTTGGCAGGCAGCCTTGATTCAGCATACGGGTGGTCCAATGCGCACCAGCGGCACGGGATGCTGCGCTCGCATGACACCGGAGCACGCATGTCCAAGGCATTGATCACATTGTTTCTGCTGGGGTTCGCGGTCGCCGCGAATGCCCAGAACTATCCACCTCCACCTCCACCGCCGCCTTCGCGGCAGAACGCAAACATCCACTATGGTTGGGCCGAGGTGCTGCGGGTCGACCCGGTCTACGCGGCGGTTCAGCAGCCACCGCAGGAACAGTGTTACCCGCAAACGGTGACCCGGCAGGATCACAACCACACCGGCGGCACCATCCTCGGCGCGATCGTGGGCGGTGTGCTCGGCAACACCATCGGCAAGGGCGATGGGCGCAAGGCTGCGACGGTCGCCGGAGCGGTTGCGGGCGGCGCGATCGGCAACGGGGTCTCCGCCGCGCATGACCGAAGCTACACCACCCAAGGGGCCGTCTGCCATCCGGTGGACAACTATGCGCCCCAGCAGCAGATCGTGGCTTACGACGTGGAATACCGCTACCGGGGCGAGGTATACGTGTCACGCTTGCCGTACGATCCGGGCGAGCGCCTGCGGGTCAGGGTCACCGTGGCGCCGGCAGACGCGGGGAGTTGAGTGGCCGCCGTGCGCCGGTGAGTGCCCGCGCCGGAAAATGCAGAGCGTGTCGCGCGGCCGATTCACCCCCGGGGTTGCTGGAATGCCGCCCATTGAATTTGCAGGGTGGGTATGCGAGGATTCCGCGCTCGCCACGCAAACTCCGTATGGCAACATTCACTTTCATTGATCCGATCGTCCTGACCAGCGCCCGTGCGGCTGCGGGGATGACTTCGCGCGCGCGCCGACCCGAGACCACCAATTTGGCCGGGTAGGCAGTCACGCGCGCAGATGTTGTACCGAACGACAAACCCGGCCTTCGTGCCGGGTTTGTTTTTTTGATGTCGCAAACCGTGCTTGCTTCCGCGGTTTGCGGGCAACGGCGACGGCCAAGCCGCCGCACGCTTGCCGCGGCGAGCGAAACAGCCGCTCGCCGCGCCGGCACGTCCGGTGCCGGAACCGTGGCTACATGAGAGATCGCACATGAAACTTCGCCATTTCATCACTACCCAGGATTGGAGCCGCGCCGGGATCGACGCGCTGCTGGCCGAGGCTGCCGCCTTCAAGCGCGCGCCGACCGGAAGGCAGCTTGCCGGCAAGTCGGTCGCGCTGCTGTTCTTCAATCCGTCGATGCGTACGCGCACCAGCTTCGAGCTGGGCGCGTTCCAGTTGGGTGGTCACGCGGTCGTGCTCACCCCCGGCAAGGACGCGTGGCCGATCGAGTTCGAGGTCGGCGCGGTGATGGACGGCGAGGCCGAGGAGCACGTCGCCGAAGTTGCGCGGGTGCTGTCCCGGTACGTGGACCTGATTTGCGTGCGCGCGTTCCCGAAGTTCAAGGACTGGTCGGTCGATCGCGAGGATCGCGTGATCAAGGCTTTCGCCCGGTATGCAACGGTACCGGTCATCAACATGGAAACCATCACGCATCCCTGCCAGGAACTCGCGCACGCGCTGGCCTTGCGCGAACACCTGGGCGATCTGCGCGGCAAGAAATACGTGCTGACGTGGACGTATCATCCAAGACCGCTCAACACCGCGGTCGCCAATTCCGCCGTCTTGATCGCAACGAAGATGGGCATGGACGTCACGTTGCTGTGCCCGACACCGGATTACATCCTCGATGAAAGCTACATGGAATCGGGTGCGAAGAACGCGCGCGAAAACGGCGGCTCGTTGCGAGTGAGCCACGACATCACCGACGCCTATCGTGGCGCCGACGCGGTCTATGCCAAGAGCTGGGGGGCATTGCCGTACTTCGGGCGCTGGGACGAGGAGAAACCCGTGCATGACGCGCACCGGCACTTCATCGTTGACGAGGCCAAGATGGCGCTGACCAACCACGCGGTATTCAGTCACTGCCTGCCGTTGCGTCGCAACGTCAAGGCCACCGACGCGGTGATGGATGCGCCGTATTGCATCGCCATCGACGAGGCCGAGAACCGCCTGCACGTGCAGAAGGCAGTGATGGCAACGCTTGCTGCACAACGCTCGGAGCTACAGGCATGACAGGTCACCCGCATCAGTATCGCGCGAACGTCGAATGGACGGGCAACCGCGGCAGCGGCACCGACGGCTATCGCAATTACGGCCGCGAGCATGTGGTCCGCATCGAGGGCAAGCCGGACATCGCGGGTTCGTCCGATGTTGCCTTTCGCGGTGATGCGGCAAGACACAACCCCGAAGACCTGCTGGTGGCGGCGCTGTCCACTTGCCACATGCTGGCTTACCTGCACGCGGCCACGCTCGCGGGCGTGGTGGTGACGGCCTACATCGATGCCGCCGAAGGCACGATGGTGACCGAGGGCAACGGTGGGCGCTTCAAGGAAGTGGTGCTGCGGCCGGTGGTGACGATCACCGCGAAGAGCGATCCTGCCGCGGCCGAAGCCGCCCATGAGGCAGCGCACCACGACTGCTTCATTGCCAGCTCCGTCAATTTCCCGGTGCGCTGCGAGCCGCGGATTGTGGTGGAGCGGGGACCGGGGACCAGGGATCCTGGATCCGAATAGATCCCATGCGGCCGGGCCGTTTGTTTCTGCTGTCAACCTTTTTTGGAAAGCCATCCATGCCAACTCAGCCTGCCTCTCCGAGCCCCGAGTCCCGAGCCCCGAGTCCCGGAGGCAAGCACGTCGTCCTGGCCTTCTCCGGCGGCCTCGACACCAGCTTCTGCGTACCGTATCTGAAGGAGCGCGGCTGGAACGTGCACACCGTTTTCGCCGACACCGGCGGGGTCGGCGCGGACGAACGCGGGTACATCGAATCGCGCGCAAAGGATCTGGGCGTCGCCTCACACGTCACCGTCGATGGTGGGCCGGCATTGTGGGAGCACTTCGTCAAGCCGTTCGTGTGGGCCGGCGAAGGCTACCAGGGCCAATACCCATTGCTGGTTTCCGACCGCTATTTGATCGTGGCAGCTGCGATCGAGCGCGCGACGGAGCTCGGAACGCGGACGATTGCGCACGGTTGCACCGGCATGGGCAACGACCAGGTGCGATTCGATCTTGCGGTAAAAGCGCTGGGCGATTATCAAATCATCGCGCCGATCCGGGAAATCCAGAAGCAACACACGGCGGTGCGCGCATACGAGCAGGCGTTCCTGGAGGAACGCGGCTTCGAGGTGCGCGCCAAACAGCGGGCCTACACCATCAATGAAAACCTGTTGGGCGTGACCTTGTCGGGCGCAGAGATCGATCGTTGGGAGCCGCCCGGCGAGGATGCACGCGGCTGGTGCAAGCCGCGCAACCAGTGGCCGCCCGAACCGCTGCGTGTCGTGGTCGGATTCGCCGGCGGCGAGGCGAAGACGCTGGATGGCCAACGCATTGCAGGCCACATGCTGCTGGCGAAATTGAACCAACAGTTCGCGCAGTACGGTGTCGGCCGGGGCATCTATACCGGCGACACCACGATCGGCCTGAAAGGACGCATCGTTTACGAGGCGCCGGGGCTCGTCGCATTGCTGGCTGCGCATCGCGCGCTGGAGGAAGCGGTTCTGAGCAAGCAGCAGAACCGTTTCAAACCGGAGGTTGCGCGCAAGTGGGTGGAGCTGGTGTACGAAGGCTTTTTCCACGACCCGCTGAAGGCCGACCTTGAAGCGTTCCTCGCATCGAGCCAGCGATGCGTGGAAGGCGAAGTCACGCTGGAAACCCACGGCGGCAGCGTCAGCGCGATTGCCGTCGAGTCGAAGCGCGTTCTCAACGCCGCGGGCGCGACTTACGCGCAATCGGCGGACTGGGGAGTCGAGGAAGCCGAGGGCTTCATCAAGCTTTACGGCATGAGTTCGACGCTGTGGGCCGAGGTGAATCGGAGACCGCGGACAAGGGACCCGGGACCGGGTGAGAGCAACACTCGTTGATTCGGACGTATCCGTCTTTGCAAGGCACCCCATTGTCGAACCATCGCACCCTGTCACCCGTTCACTTGTCTGGTCCCCGGTCCCCGGTTCCCGGTTCCGGCAACTTGCTCGATGCAACGCTCGACCATCTGCGTGCGCTGGTCGCGTTCGACACCCGCAACCCGCCGCGCGCGATCAATGCTGACGGGATCTTCGATTACCTGCGGACGCAGCTGCCTGGTTTCGAGGTGCGGGTGACGGACCACGGCGCAGGCGCGGTCAGCCTGTTCGCGCTGCGCGGCAAGCCGAAACTGTTGTTCAACGTACACCTCGATACGGTTCCCGATTCACCGCAGTGGAGCGCCAATCCATTCGCCTTGCGCGTGGACGGCGGTCGTGCGATGGGCCTGGGCGCTTGCGACATCAAGGGCGCGGCCGCGGCACTGCTGGCGGCGGCGAACGCGTCCCGCGGCGACCTGGCCTTGCTTTTCACAAGCGACGAGGAAGGCGCCGATCCCCGCTGCATTCGAACATTCCTTGATGCCGCGACAAGCCCGGTCCCCGGTTCCGGGTCCCCGGTCCCGGCTTTTGAAGCTGTCATCGTTGCCGAGCCGACACGCTGCAAGGCGGTGCTCGCGCATCGCGGCATCCAGTCGGTGCGCGTGCGTTTCCAGGGCCGTGCGGGGCACGCCTCGGCCGCGCAGAAGCCGACCGACAGCGCGCTGCATCAGGCGGTGCGCTGGGGCGCCGCGGCACTGGATTTCGCTGCAGCGCGATCGCAGGAACACTTTGGCGGCCTGTGCGGCATGCGCTTCAACCTCGGCCGCATCGAGGGCGGCATCAAGGCCAACGTGATCGCACCGGAGGCCGAACTCCGCTTCGGGATGCGGCCGTTGCCGTCGGTGGACATGGATGATCTGCTGGAAGCCCTGCGCACGCTGGTCGAGCCCGTGCCTGCGGTGTTCGAGGAAGCGTTCCGCGGCGCACCCCTGCCGGCGAACGCCGCGCGTGCGGACGCGCGCCTGCACGCAGGGCATGCCCTTGCGGAAAGCCTGGATATCCCGATCGGCGATGCGGTTGATTTCTGGACCGAGGCAGCGCTGTTTTCGACGTCCGGCTATGCCACTTTCGTGTACGGTCCCGGCGACATTGCGCAGGCGCACGGCGCCGACGAGTGGGTGGCGCTGGAACAGTTGCAAATGTATGCGGAGTCGGTACTTCGCATCGTGGACGGGGGCCGGGCATGAACGCAGAGCTCGACACACGCCAGACCATCGTGCGGTTGCTCTCGGCGATGGGCAGCGCGCGGGAAATCCAGCAATATCTGAAGCGCTTTTCACAGGTGGACGCCAAGCGCTTTGCAGTCGTCAAGGTCGGCGGCGCGGTGTTGCGCGACGAGTTGACCGAGCTGGCCTCGTCGCTGACTTTCCTGCAACGTGTCGGCTTGACGCCGATCGTGGTGCACGGGGCGGGGCCACAACTCGAGGAGGAGCTGTTCAAGGCCGGTATCGAAAAGCGCACGGTCGACGGTCTGCGCGTGACGCCGCCGCAGGCGCTCGGGATCGTGCGCCGGGTGTTCCACCAACAGAACCTCAAACTCGTCGATGCGCTGC
>JBOHYV010000080.1:0-8834 GCA_050738135.1 Rhodanobacteraceae bacterium
CAACCCGTTTACCCCGCGGGCGCTGAGTGCGGGCGGGGTCGAACGCACGATCCGCGCGTTCGTGCATTGCGCAGAACTGGCGCAAGCCGCCGGTTACGACGGCATCGAGATCATGGGTTCGGAAGGCTATCTGATCAACCAGTTCCTGGCCGAACGCAGCAACCAGCGAGGCGACGCTTTCGGCGGCTCGGCCGAGAGCCGCATGCGATTCCCGATCGAAATCGTGCGGCGGACGCGCGCAGCGGTCGGACGCGAATTCATCATCATCTATCGGCTGTCCATGCTCGACCTTGTGGATCGCGCCCAGGCATGGGACGAAATCGTCTCACTTGCGCAACAGGTCGAATCCGCCGGCGCCACGCTCATCAACACCGGCATCGGCTGGCACGAGGCACGCATTCCGACCATCGTCACATCGGTGCCGCGCGCGGCGTTTACCTGGGTCACGCGGCGCATGAAGGAATCCGTGCGTATTCCGCTGATCACCACCAATCGCATCAACCTGCCGGAAGTGGCCGAAGACGTGCTGGCGCGCGGCGACGCCGACATGGTGTCGATGGCACGCCCGTTGCTGGCCGATCCCGACTGGGTTGCAAAGGCACGAGCCGGGCGTGCCGCGCTGATCAATCCGTGCATCGCCTGCAACCAGGCCTGCCTCGATCACGTGTTCGAAAACAAGCGCGCGTCGTGCTTGATGAATCCGCGCGCGTGCTTCGAGACCGAGCTGGTGGACGCCCCTGTTGCCCGACAAAAGCACTTCGCGGTGGTCGGTGCGGGACCCGCGGGGCTGGCCTGCGCGACCACGCTGGCGCAACGCGGCCACGCCGTGACGCTGTACGAGCAGGCGCAGGAAATCGGCGGCCAATTCAATCTCGCAATGCGCGTTCCAAGCAAGGAAGAGTTTGCCGAACCCATGCGCTACTGGGGCAATCTGCTCGCGGAACTGGGGGTCGAAATGCATCTCGGCACGCGCGCCGAAGCCGCGCTGTTGCAGGCAGGGAATTTTGATGCCGTGATCATCGCCACCGGCGTCACGTCGCGTGATCCGAAGATCCCGGGACAGGACCATTCGATGGTGCTGGGCTATCACGCCGCCATCTCGGGCGACCGACCCGTCGGAAAACGCGTCGCGATCATCGGCGCGGGCGGCATCGGCTTCGACGTCGCCGAGTTCCTGACCCAGGCTGCACCCTCGCCCACGACCGACATCGCGCGGTGGACACGCGAATGGGGAGTCGATACTTCACTCACCCAGCGCGGCGGCCTCGGCAAACCGCAAGTCGAACCCTCTCCGCGCGAAGTATGGTTGCTGCAGCGCAGTGCCGGGCGCCCCGGCAAACGTCTCAACAAGACCACCGGCTGGGTGCATCGCGCGGCGCTCAAGGCCAAGGGTGTGAAGATGCTGGGCGGTGTGTCTTATGAGCGCATCGACGATGCCGGCCTGCACATCATGCTGGAGGGAAAGCAGCGGATACTTGCGGTGGACAACGTGATCATTTGCGCCGGCCAGGAATCCAACCGCGTGCTCGCCGACGAATTGAAGGCACTCGGTGTTACGGTGCATGTGATCGGCGGCGCCGATGTCGCGGCCGAACTCGACGCCGTGCGCGCGATCGCCCAAGGCACGCGCTTGGCCGCGACGCTGTAGCGCCGACCCGTCGGCGATCGCGCGCACACAAGTACGCTTTGCTTTCCTCTCCCGTCGGGAGCGGTTGGCGTGAGGGTACGAAGCTCGCGTGACTGCTCACTTAAAACCGGACCCTCACCCGACGCTTCGTGCAAAAGAAAACGGCGTTTCACGCCCCTTCTCCCGAAGGGAGCGGGAAAATCAGGCACACGCAAGCATTCATGCCCATCACCGCCCAATCCGCGAACCACGTTCGCCGCGGAACGGCTTGATTCGCGCAGCGCGCGGACGCATATCCCCAAGGGCTTTCAGTCATGCAAGGAGACCCTCATGAAGCTTTACAGTTTTCCCGGTTCCTGTGCACTCGCCAGCCACATCGCGCTCGAGTGGTCGGGCAAGCCGTATTCGGTGGAACTGATCCGGAAGGACGACCTGGACCAGCCCAGGTTGAAACAGCTGAACCCAAGCCACCACGTGCCGATCCTGGAAGGTGACGGCTGGGTGCTCGATCAGAATGCGGCGATCCTGGCCTACATTGCCGACATCGCTCCCGAAGCCAGGCTCGACGGCGACGGCACGCCGCTGGGCCGGGCGGAAGTCAATCGCTGGCTGGGGCTCATCAATTCCGAAATCCACCCCGCCTACAAACCACTGTTCGGCAGTACGGCTTACCTCGGCGACCAGACTGTCATCGACAGCACGAAGGACCATGCCCGCAAGCAGCTGCGCAAGATGTTCGAGCGTTGCAACACGCAATTGGGCAAGCACGCGTGGATCGCCGGTGACGCGAAGTCGATCGCCGACCCCTACCTGTTCGTCACCGTGATGTGGACGCACATCGTCAAGATCGATCTCACGGGTCTCGACAATCTCAGGAAATTCGAGCAACGCATGCGCGCGGATGCCGGCGTGCAAAAGGCGCTGCACGGCCAGCACCTCGACAAGGCCGCGTGAATTCCCGCGAACCCGCTTGAATGAGGGGGCCGCGATCGTGCGGCCCTTTCACTATTGTCATTCCGGGGCCATCGCCGAACTTTCCGGCGATGAAACCCGGAATCCAGTGGCTTTCCGGTTCGAAAAACGCTGGATTCCGGATCGCGGCATTGCCGCGTCCGGAATGACGGCGAAATTGCCGGGTCTTCTCGACCTGATCCTCAACGCTTCTCGATGGGGACGTATGGACGATCCTCCGGCCCGACGTAATTCGCCGAGGGCCGGATGATCTTGCCGTCCTGGCGTTGCTCGATCACATGCGCGCTCCAGCCCGAAGTGCGCGCAATCACGAACAACGGCGTGAACATCGGAGTCGGCACGCCCAGCATGTGATAGACGCTGGCGGAATACCAGTCGAGATTCGGGAACATCTTCTTCAATTCCATCATCACGTTCTCGATGCGCTCGGACACCTCGAACGCGCGCATGTTGCCCGCGTCGGTGCACAGCTTGCGCGAGATCTCCTTGATGATGGCGCTGCGCGGATCGACGATGGTGTAGACCGGGTGCCCGAAGCCGATCACGATTTCCTTGTTGGCGACGCGCTTGCGGATATC
This sequence comes from Rhodanobacteraceae bacterium, assembly GCA_050738135.1. GTDB lineage: Bacteria > Pseudomonadota > Gammaproteobacteria > Xanthomonadales > Rhodanobacteraceae > 66-474. The sequence goes on from JBOHYV010000080.1 coordinate 3,178, forward strand.
CGCGTCGGCACCGTCGGCGCTGCGATATCGCGAAACGGTTTCCATTGCCACTTCGTTGGCGCCGCCATGCTTGGGGCCTCTCAGTGCGCCCACCGCGCCGGTGATCGCCGAATACATGTCCGACCCGGTGCCGGCAATCACGCGTGCGGTGAACGTGGAAGCGTTGAATTCGTGCTCGGCGTACAGCACCAACGACTTGTCCAGTGCGTTCACGTGCAGTTCGCCGGGCGGCTTGCCGTGCAGCATGTGCAGGAAATGGGCGGCGATCGTCGCATCATCGGTTTCGACATCGATGCGCCGACCGTTGTGCGAAAAGTGGTACCAGTACAGCAGCATCGAGCCAAAACTCGCGATCAGGCGATCGGCGATGTCGCGCGCACCGCTGACGTTGTGGTCCTGGGCCTCGGGCACCACGGTGCCGAGCACCGAACAGCCCGTGCGCATCACGTCCATCGGGTGCGCCGACGCCGGCAGCAATTCCAGCACGGCCTTGACCGGCTGCGGCAAACCGCGCAAACGCTGCAGCTTGGCCCGATACGCGTTCAGTTCCGCCCAGGTTGGCAGGCGCTCATGGACCAGCAGGTGCGCGACTTCCTCGAACGTGGCCTTGGTCGCCAGATCCTTGATGTCGTAGCCGCGGTAATGCAGATCGTTGCCGCTGCGGCCGACCGTGCACAGCGCGGTATTGCCGGCGGCGACGCCGGACAGCGCCACCGACTTCTTGGCCTTGGGAAGGACTTGCGCGTTGTCGCTCATGCGGGACTCCTGCATTTCAATGCTTCGTGGTATGACTGCCGCCCCGGAATTCCGGGTGAGGTGACACCCCGAACTGATCCTTCTCCGGCACGTTCGGACAGCGCGCAACAGGCTTGGGGACCGAGATCTCGTACACATGGTAAATCAGCACCCAGCTTTCACCCAGCGTCGAGGAATAGCAGACGCGTGCCTGTACGTGAAAGCGGGCCCAATCCGACCTGAATGCATCAATGTCTGCCGGGTTCGGGAACTTGATCCAGGGAAGGGTCTCCCCGGGCGTCAACACCATCTTGTTGAGGGCATTGATTTCCACCGGATCCCTGGACTGGAATCCGATGCGTTTCATCAGTGCGAACCAATTGGTCACGGGCTTGCCGGATGCCAGAATCTGCACACTTTGCACGATCGCCGGGCCGACGCCCTGGTTTTGCACTCTGATGCTTGTGAGGCCCGGCAAATTGCCCCCGATGATCAGGAGCCGTGGCCACACCTGCGCGCTCACCTGCTCCTTCTGGATCTGGGCGGTGTAGCGCTGGACGTATGCGGTGTAACCCGCAACGATCAATGCCAGCAGACCCACCAATGACGCGATGATCGCCGCCAGTGCGTCCCACTTGACCTCGCGGCGACCGGGCGGTGCAGGCGCCGGGCCTTTCAAAGCTGGATCGGGTTCGGACATTTCAAGTCAGCTGTTCCGGTATGTATCGCTGCGCACGCGCGACAGCCCTGTGGCAACTCCGTTGGAAGATCGGTTTGTCATTCAATCCTGGAACTGGTCCTTTTCCGGTAATTTCGGGCAGCTCGAAACCTCACGGGGAATCGCCAATTCGCCGGGATGGAAAACGACCATCCAACTTTCGTCCAGCGTCGAGGAATAGCAGACACGCGCCTCGACATGAAAGCGGCCCCAGTCCGCCGTGAACGCATCGATGTCCGCCGCGCTCCGAAACTGGATCCAGTGCAGGTGCTCTCCGGGCGTCAGCACCATCTTGTTCAGGGTACTCACTACTCCCGGAGATGCCGGTTTGAATCCGAACAGCTTCTCCAGCGCATCCCAATCGGAGACAGGCTTGCCGGATACCAGCACCTGCACGCTTTGCACGATCGCCGGCCCCACGCCCTGATTGAGCACCGTCATCTCGTACTGTCCCTTCACATCACTGTGTCCGATCAAAAGCCGCGGCCACACCTGTGCGCGCACCTGCTGTTGTTGGATATGCGCGGTGTAACCGGCCACGAGCAGTGCCAGCAAGCCGACCAGCGACGCGATGATCGCAGCCATGGCATCCCAGCGAATGCCGCGCCGCGTTGCAGCGGACTGCGTCTCGTCAGGTTTTCGTGGTGATTCGGACATGGCGTTCCGCGGCGCATACTCTTTCGGCTATTCCGGGTCCTGCGCAGGCTCTTCCCTTCTTTCGACTATTCCGGGTCCTGCGCAGGCTCTTCCCTTTTCGGTTATTCCGGTCCTGCGCAGACTCTTCCCTTCTTTCGGTTATTCCGGTCCTGCGCAGGCTCTTCCCTTCTGTGGACTATTCCGGGTCCTGACCAGGCTCTTTCCTTCTCCCTCCGGGAGAAGGTGCACGAAGTGCCGCCTCTTCTTTTCCCCGAAGGGGCGGATGAGGGTTCGGGCTGCCTTGCACCGCGCTGTAAAGGCGGCGCGCATGTGGACCGCCGCCCCTTCCCGCTCCGGGGTAGAGGAAATCCTGCAACCGGCGTGGGATGGCTGTATTCGGCATGGATGCTCAACTCTTCCTTTCAATCTCAAACAATTCGTCGAGCTTGTCTTCGTAGGCGTGATAGCCGAGGAAGTCGTACAACTCCTCGCGCGTCTGCATCGCCGGCACCACGGATTTCTGGGTGCCTTCACGGCGCACGGTCTCGTAGAAATTCAACGCGGCCTTGTTCATCGCGCGATAGGCGCCGCAGCAGTACAGCGCAATGTCCACGTTCGCCGAACGCAATTCCTCGACAGTGAAGAACGGCGTTTGCCCGAATTCGGTGAGGTTGGCGAGGATCGGCGCCTGCACGGCCTTCTTGAACTTGCGGTAATCGTCGAGGGTCTTCATCGCCTCGGGGAAAACCATGTCGGCGCCCGCTTCAACGTAGGCCACCCCGCGCTCGATCGCGGCGTCGATGCCTTCCACGGCGGCGGCATCGGTGCGCGCCATCAGCACGAAATCGCGATCGACTTTCGCGTCCACCGCGGCCTTGACGCGGTCGACCATTTCCTCTTTCGGCACCACTTCCTTGCCGGGCCGATGGCCGCAGCGTTTCTGGCCGACCTGATCCTCCATGTGCACCGCGGCCACGCCCACCCGCTCGAACGAGCGGATGGTGCGCGCGATGTTGAAGGCGCCGCCCCAGCCGGTGTCGATATCCACCAGCAGCGGCAATTGCGTGGCATCCACGATGCGCCGCGCATCGGTGAGCACGTCTTCCATGGTCGAGATCCCGAGATCCGGCACGCCCAGCGAATTGGCAGCGACGCCGCCACCCGAGAGATACAGGGCCTTGTAGCCGACGCGTTTGGCCATCAGGCCCGCATAGGCCGTGATCGCCCCCGCTACTTGCAGCGGCGACTCGGCGTCCAGCGCCGCGCGGAAGCGCGCGCCCGCGGAGGAGGATGGATTCATGCGGCCTCCCGCAAAATTGCCATTTTAGCCGATCGGTGGGCTGGGCAGGCTGGGCGGCTGAGCCGCAACTGCCACGGCTGTCCACATTCGGCCGGGAACCACGAGTCATGGATGACGAATCGCAATTGCGCTCGGTCTGGGCGGCGACCCGATTGACGGTCACCGGCTTTCTTGCCAACAAGCCCTTCCAGCTCGCCGCCGCATTGAGCTACTACACGCTGCTGTCGATGGTGCCGCTGTTCCTGCTTTTGACCGGCGTGGGGGGGCTGGTCTTCGGAAGGCAGGCAGCGCGCGAACATTTGCTGGCGCAGGTCGGCCGGATGGTCGGACCGCAGCAAATGGACGTGGTTCGCGCCCTGTTGCCGCAGGCCGGCAATCACCACGCCAGCATCGTGTCGACCATCGTCGGCACGATCGTGCTCGTGATCGGCGCCACCACCGTGTTCGCACACCTGCAGGCCGCGCTGAACCAGATCTGGGACGTGCAGGCCACGCGCGACCGCAACATGATCTTGCGCCTGCTCGGGTCGCGGCTGCTGGCGCTGGCGATCGTATTCGGCATGGCATTCGTGTTGCTGGCCTCGATGGCGATCAGCGTCGCGCTCGCCGGCGCCCGGGCGTACCTCTCGCACCTGTTTCCCGACGCCGACATCGCGTTGCGTCTGATCTACGCGTTGGTGTCATTCGCAGTCGTGGTGGGCGTGATCGCGCTGCTGTTCAAGTATGTGCCCGATGCCGAGATCGAATGGCACGAAGTGCTTCTGGGCGCGCTGGTCACGGGCGTATTGTTCACCGCGGGCAAGTACCTGCTGGGGATCTATATCGCGCACCTGCGCTACAGCTCCGCGGGCGCGGCCGGCGCGCTTATCCTGATCGTGGTGTGGGTCTATTACAGCGCGCTGATCCTGTTCCTCGGCGCGCAGGTCACGCAATCCTGCGCCCGGCACGTCGGAAAGCCCATCCGGCCCAAGCCGCACGCGCAACGCGTGCAGCGCCCGGCGTGAAGATACTCGGCGCATCAATGCGGCGGCTTCGCCCACGACTCATGGCTATAGACGATCCGCCAGCCCTGCGGCAGGTGTTGCCATACGTCGGTGACAACAAACGTGCCGGTGCTGACCTTCCCGTCAGGACCGGTGCGACTCGAAACATTCAGCAGCGTCACGAGTTCGACACCCGGAGCCAAGGCCATGAACTCCGGCGGGCTTCTGTGTGCATACGTCGCATCGCTCTTGCCATTGCGCCACCACTTCAGCTGTTGCGCATGCAATGCATTCCAGCCCCGTATGACTTTGCCGTTGAACACAAGCACGAGACTGGAACTGTGCAGCATGGACGCCATGAAGGCATCGGTGTCGTGAGCGTTGGCGGCTTGCAACATTTTCGCCTCCAGCTGGCCGATCGCCTGCTCCGCCGACGATGAAGCGGGTTGCGCAAAAGCGCTTCCCGCAAACAGGACCACGCAAACCATTGCAACAACCGCGAGAACCTTTTTCATTTGTCCTCTCCTCGTTCCTGACGAATCACCAATTTTCGATAGTCGACCCAGATCCGTGTGACGAAACTTGCCGCCACAGGGCGGCTTCTATCGGCTCAAGGGTTGCTGAAAACGGCGCCATGCGGAATGGCGCTCCCCTTCCATCCATCCGGCCACGTGCGCGTGAAATCGATCGTCCGCGGTTCCAGTGTCAATTTCCCGGTGCGGCGATTGATCGTGGCGAAGCGGGCCTTGGTGTCGAGCGCGCCATAACCCGTGACGACCAGACGATCGCCGCCCGGCTCCAGCGCCAGCCAATGTGGATATTCGTCCGGCGGCAGCAGGATGCGGCTGACTTCGCGCGGGTGTTCCGGATCGCGCACGTCCAGACTCACGATGGCGTGGCCGCTCTGCATGGTTTCCACCAGAAAGCCCCCCACGATCACCGGCACTTCGCAGGTGCGGTAGCCGAAATCATACACATGTTGCAACGTCGGATTGTCGCCCGCCAGATTCCGGACCAGGAAAAGGCCACAGTTGAACGTCGGCACCACGACGGTCTTGCCGTCCTTCAGTACGCGCGGCTCCGATGAATCGGCCGCCGTGTCGTAGAACCAGTCGGGTTGCGGCGGCAATTTCATGGTCTTGATCAGCTTCAGGTCGGAGAGCCGCCAGACCTGCGCCACATGGCTGACCTGTGCGCCCATCATGTCCGCGCTGCCGGTGACGACGCGGCCGAGCTTCGGAATGATCGCAAGACTGTATGGGCGGATATCGGGATGACCTGGCGC